>JAAYPS010000136.1 GCA_012519655.1 Clostridiaceae bacterium
AGAAGTAACATGTGCATTGGAGCCATTACAGTTGAATACGCAATAATATTTCCAATAGTTATTTTGTGTATTTTACTTCTTATTTACATTGGAATGCTCTACTACCAGCAATCTTTATTACAGTCTATTGTAAGCGATAATGTGCAAAATTGCGCATTGCTTTGGGGTTTTAACTTAGAGGATATTGATATTAAAGAAGGTATAGAACAAGGTAACCAATATACCGGTAAACAGCTCTACTGGCACATATTCTCTAATACAAACAAGAAGAAAGATGCTTTAATCAAGTCAATAAGAAATGAAATAGCACAAAAAAGCATTTTAAAGCCTGAAGACGAGGTTGATGTTCGAATTGAGCATCAAAATTACCTATTTTATAAAAAAGTAGGTATTAGTGCTTCGTTGGCTTATCCATTACCATTTAAGAGTATATTAGAATCTTTTGGTCTATTAGGGAATATCTCTATTGAAGCTTATAGCGAAATGGTAATAAACGATCCGAAAGAATTTATGCAAAATGTTGACTATATATACCAAATTTACGATGAAACAGGGGCAAAGGATTGGGTGGATGAAAAGTGTGAGCCACTTGCTAATAGTCTTCAGAAGATTAAAGAGTATTTTAAATAACTGGAAGATATTATGTTAATGTGGATTACTGATGAGAATAACATGCTAGTTTTATTCATTTGGGAATGATGAATGATGAGGTTAAAAGGCAGTATTACAGTGTTTATTAGTATAATATTGGCAATCTTGATTGCTTTTTGTGGAGTTGTAGTGGATCTGTCTCGTTTTCGCTTAGGAGAAAAGCATGCACGTGCGGCAGTTCAACTATCAGTTCAATCTGCTCTTACCCAATATAATGCTCCTTTAAAGGAGAATTACGGGATATGGGTTTTAGGTAAAAGTGAGGATGAGCTTGAAGCATTAATATATGATTTAATAGAGAAAAATCTATGTGTTGAAAATAAGTATATGCCAGGAATTGTTGATCTTTATGGATTTTCTGTTGAAAAAGTATCTGTTGAACAAATGTTTAATATAACTGATGAAAACGTTCTCGAGCAGCAAATAACCGATTATATGAAATATCGAGCTCCAGTAATTGCTGTAGGGATTTTTATTGAAAAGCTCAAGTCACTTACTATCTCTATGGCACAATCAGGCCTAGTAAATAAAAAAATGGATTTAGAGAACAAACTTCAAAAAATTCGCGAGGAACAAGTTTATTTAAGTTTGCTATTAAGTGAAAGAGTCTCAAAGTATTCTAATAATGGCAAACCCAATGCTGAACTAATTAACTGCCTTGACTTGATTTCCAAATCATACGATGAAATTGAAGATTTTGAGAAGGTTGAAAGCAATCTCGATGTGCAATGGGCAAGGATTGAGCCTTTAGTAAAAGTACTTTCACAAGAACAAATAAAAATCAATGAGAAGGAGGCTGAGATATCAGCTCTCAAGCCACAATTATCATCTTTAGAAAAAGACAGTAAATATATTGAGGATGAGATTGATTCTTATGAAAGTGATATAAAAGATTTAGAAAAGCAAATTGAAAAACTTGAGAAAAAAATTTCTAATGAGGAGGAGAAAGACAAACCCAATTTAAGCAGTATTAGCTCATACAAACAGAGGATTAATGATTTAGATAGCTCTATTACAAGAAAAGAAAGATCCATATCATCATTGAATAATGACCATAACGCAATTGAAAATACTATTAGTACTCTCGAAGGGGATATTTCATCAATCGAAGAGCAGATAAATAATATTAAAAACTCAATTAAAGAAGAGGAAAAAGAGCTTCAGAAGAGAATTAACTATTGCGTTGCAAACTTTGAAGAAATAGAGCAAAGAATGGAGCTAATAAAAGAAAAAATCAGAGAAATTGAAATCATATTATGTATGTATATTCAATATCATGAAGAATCTCAAAAGCTTATTTCAAACATAATAAATCAAAGCCAAGAAATATCTAAAATCTCCGAACAAATAGATTCAGAAATTAAAAGACAGTCAGAGAATTCTGACAACTCATTTCTGGTGAGAATGAAAGCCGATATAAAAAAACTTACGCTTAATATAAGCTCTGACGTTCTTATAGCTGTTAAAGCAGACATTGATAGTAATTTATCATTGCTCAATGAACTATATGGTATAGTACAAAATACTAAAATGCATATTTATCAAGCATTAAACAGTATTGAAGAGATGATAGAAACCACAATTCAAATCCCAAAGACATTAGAATTTTCAAAAAGGGAATTATTTTCACCTAAACTTAAAATGCCAGTTGAACGAGAAAATGACGAGGTTTCTCAAAGTGCTTTGACATATAGTGTTTCGGTCTACAATATAGAACCTTCTATCAACAATAAAGAAAAGGATGCTTTTAAAAGGTGGTGCAATAAAAAATTTAATGAAAATAACAAAACTACAGGTAAAGACAAGGGAGCAGAAAAGAAATTAAGAAACAATATTAACAAAGCTGATGAAAAAGAAAAGGAAGAATATACCAAATCATATAATGGTAAGGATATAGGTAAATCCAATAAAGAATTAGACCACATATTTCAATCATTACCTTCGTACATAGGAAAAACAGAACAGTCAAAAAATAGCGATAAAGGTAACAGTGATGCTGAACAGTCCTATAAGAACTCACTGAATAAAAATGGAAATATGGCTAAAGTAATAGGGGGTATTTTATCTGATAACAGTCAAGCACTATTAAAAAGTCTTTATGTAAACGAATTTATAATAGGATCTTTTAAAAATGCCAATATAGATACTGTCCAAACGAAGAAAATAAGCTTGCAGGGAAGAGCAGAGAAAACCTTTTATGAAAAAGCAGAAGTCGAATACGTGATATTTGGAGCAAAGAAAGAAAATGTAAACGCGAATTTGGCTCAGACATCAATTTTCGGCATTAGAATGGGTCTGAACACTATACATGTCTATACAAGTACCGACAAAACAGCAGCAGCACTTACAGCAGCTACATCAATTTCAGGTTGGACAGGATTTGGTGTGCCAATTGTAAAGAATTTAATTTTAATTGGTTGGGCTGCTGGTGAGTCATTTTTAGATGTAAAAGATATTAACAGTGGTAAAGATGTACCTATATATAAAACAGATAATACGTGGAAACTAAGTTTAAAAAAACTATTTACAGGCATAGTAGGGGAGTTTTTAGATAAATCTTCTCAAATGTTGAAAGAAAAAAAGGATGAAGTGATTGATAAAGCTGATGATGCTATTCAAACTTTGATTAATGATATTGTAGCCAGTGCCGTAAATGAAGCTTTTCTACCGCTTGAACAGGAGATAACAGAGCTTGGGAGTGAAACCGATTTTGCTGATAGCGCACTGTTAACTGATATTGGTACTTTAAGTGACATTAACGATATTGATGAACTTAAAGCCTGGATTAAGAATGCATGTGTAAAACAGTATAACTCAATTAAAAGAGATGTATCTGACTGGACCATAATTAAACTCGAAGATTATAAAAGACAAATTACAACCAAGCTGATAGATTTTATATTTAGTAGCCCTTACTATAGGGATATTGTATCTACGCTAAAAGAAAGCCTGAACAATGCAATTGATCAAGGTGTGGACTATATTTCTGAAAGCTTTAAAGACATTGGAGACAGTATAGAAGATCCCGGAATGCAAAGTCAACTGGTGGGTACCATTACCTCCTTTGATTACACCGACTATTTACGGCTTCTTCTTTTCACCGTACCACAGAAAACAAAGCTATTAAGAACAGCTGATTTAATGCAGCTTAACATGCAGGAAACACTCGAAGATCCGAATTATAATATATCTGATTACAGTACATTTTTAATTGTTGAAGCAGATATTTCAATGAAATGTATGTTCATACCCTCACACTTAAAAAATGATGAAATAGGTACAATAAAAATAAAATGGGGGTATGGTTATTGAATACTCATTGGACTAATAACCCACCACACAAAAATCCACGGTATAAAAATTCTCATAAAGTATATACCGTTGAGCAAAAAAGAAAGACTGAATCAGGTAGCGCCACTGTGGAAGCTGCAATAACATTGCCATTAGTAATATTTGCTTTTATTACTGTGTTATCCATTATTCGCATAACATCAACATATGAAAGAGTACAACATTCACTAAATCAAGTGGCTATGCAATTATCACAATACAGTTATATTTCTACGGTAACAGGTATTAAGCAAAAGCATGATGGACTACAAGATAATTTAAACAATGCTAAAGACGAATTGAGGTCGCAAGGTGAAGCAATAGAGACGTTTTATACTTCAATTCAAAGCCTCACTTCAAAAGAGAATTGGAGTGATAAAGTTGACAGTAGGGCAATGGATAAGATTGCCTCTAACATTTCGAATGTAGATAACATTCAAAACTCTTATAATGAGCTACTACAGGATGTCGGGCGTATAATTGAGGAGCCAAAAGGCGAATTGCAGCTAATAGGTCTTGCGCTTTCAGACAGTATAGTAAGTCAATCTAAAACAGCTTTGTTGAGTGCAGTTACAAAATCAATGCTTACGAACAACTTATCAAATCAATTAGGAGTGGATAGTGATTATATTTGCAAATATTTAGGAATAAACGGTAATATGGATCAACTGGATTTATCAAGTTCAACATTATTTAGTGACAATGAAACTATAGATATAGTTGTTGAATATTCTGTAAAACCCATTCCGCAAGTATTTATTGTTCCAGAAATAAAGCTTAGAAACAGAGTTACTGTCCTGGCTTGGAGTAACGGCTATGGCAGCATTTCACAGAAACAATCAAAAAATGAAGATGAAAAGAACGAAAGTCTATGGAATATAAATAGCGATCTGGATGTAAGAAAGCAGCATATAGAACGTGGCAATAAAATAGATAAACTGTACGCCGAGGAGCTAAAAAAGGGTATAGGAGCACATGCAGAAACTACACCCTATCATTTTAAAACTATAGACTTAATTGAGTATTCACATAATGGTAAGAATGGTAAATTAATTACAATATTCTCATTGAATCCATTCATGCCTACATACAGTAAGAAGAATGCAGTAATTGGTGTAATAAATGAGAATTTACATAAGCTAAATAGTTTTAACAATTATACAACTAAAGATTTTACTATAGATTTAGATCTACTGTCTGGTGACTACCAAAGGGTTGTATATATTATTATTCCTGAAAATGATGTGTTACCCGATCCTTATTTGCAAGCATTTGAAGAGTGTAAAAAGACTGCTAAAAAAATGAATATTGAACTTATACAGGTTCAAAAATATGGTAAGTATGATGACGGAAATGATACTGTAGATGAAAACAAAGAAAATCAGGGGAGTAATTTAGAAGAAGGCAACAACGGTGATAATGAAAATTTTGAAGACAGTAGTAATCATACCAGTGAAATTTAGTAAATAGCAGCAACGATGCAAATGAAAATTTATAAGATAGCAACAACGATGCCAATATAAATTTAGAAGATGGAGACTATAATAGTGTATAAGCCAAATACAATAAACCCAATTGATAATAATAAAAGCCATGTTATTCCCAATCAGTTGATTCTAAATATAGCTGCATTAGGTGCTGTGCTACTCTTGTACACAATAGTAATTATCTTTTGTATAGGTATTGAAAGCCAAGTTAGGGCTGTGCTAATATTAATCATTCTAGGTATAAGCAGTGTTTATGATATACGTGAAAATAAAGTATCGCTGTTTGCATGCCTTGAGATATTGAGTATTAACATATTACATACAGTATTCATCTATTTTGATTTAGCTATTTGGACCCTAAGCTTTTTAGTTATAGCAATTCTTTTTATTTTTTATTCCATTAACAAAAATCTTATAGGATTAGGTGACATCCTTATAATTACATTTTGTGTACAAGCGCTTATTCCCGAGAAAGTCCTTGGTTTCTTATTTACAACATTTTTACTTTCTTCTATTGTAGGTCTAATTAAATGTATGAATGTGAAAAACTTCAGAGGTATTTCCATACCTTTAACACCATGTGTAACTGCTGCGTTTATATTTTCATTGTTAAGTTAAAGTAAAGCAAATAATTATTTATGTGAGGTAGGATTATGAGTGAATTGTATCAAACAAAATACGTTGGAGTTGCAGGTAAAAGCTATATTTCATTTAAAGTTCCCGCCACCGAAGAGTTCAATGAATATCAAATAGAAATGCTTACTAAAAATTCAATTGATTCTTTACTTTCTCTAATTGTTCGAAGAATAAACAATGATTACGTATTTTCATATGAAATAACATCAAAGATTTCATTAGCTAAACTTTTAGAAAGAAAGAGCCTAAGTTCTGATGAATTCGAATATGTAATAAAACAAATCGGACAGCTTTCCTCAAAACTTGAAGATTTCTTACTAGATGATTCATCGATATTATATGAAAAAAATTATATATATTGCGACCCGGCAAGTTTATCGCTATATTTCATATATTTACCGGCTCAGAATAATATTTCTGATTTAAATAATATGAGGGAGTTTTTACAAAAGCTGATTGTTGAAGATATCCAATTACAAGATGATTCATCTGGAAACCTTTTGAAGAGATTACTCGATACACTTAAAACGGATACTTTTACTCCAGAACAATTTTTGTCGTGTGTAAATGAACAATCGATAAAAGAACAGATAACTTATACTAACCCACCCGAATATGAGATAAAACAGGATATAAAGGAAAAAAATTATATGACACAGAAAGACTATACTAAACAAAAAGGTTATAATGAACAAGAAAGTGATTTAAATGGCTATTATACCGCATTAGAACATGGCCAAACTCCTATAATGCAAAGAGACTTTTCAGAACGGAAGAATACCGCCTCTGGACAACAGAGTGAATCTATACCCATTAATTTAAAATTGAATTACCCGTTAAAATCATTTTTAATTGCAGGGTTGATTAACATAATTCTCATTGGTATATTAATATATACTTTCTTTACAATCACTAATTCAAGTAGTTTGTTAACTACGATATTGGGTTTAGTGCTTATTAGTTTCGCAATTAACTATTTTTTATTAACAAGATTGTTTTCAGAAGAAAAAAGAATAACTATTATTAAAGATGATATGGAATATAACAAGACAAATAAGTATGTAAACAATAAAGTAAATAGTAATTTGGGTAAGAGATTTGTAAATGATGAGTTATATAATAATATTGGGAATGGTTTTCTAAATAATAAGGTAAATAGTAGCGGAGGGAATGGTTTTGTAAATCATACAGTAGATAGTAAAATAGAAAAGAGGTTTGTAAATCATAAAGTAAATAGTAGCATAGAAAAGAGATTTTCAAATGAAAAACCAAATGGTTTTGCAAGTAAGAGATCCGAACATAATGATATGGAAGAGGACATAATATTACCTAAATTCAATAACTTTAATAATAGTATGTGGTTACAGTCACATGTTGTTAAGGAGATGCAGATAGATGATAGAATACAAAATGTAAATAATATCGATAGTGCAAATAGTACCAATAGTACAGATATTACAGATAAATACGAAAATACACAAGAAGTAAAAAGCAACATAAAAACAAGTACATATAATGATAAATCTATCAGCGATAAAACAATGATACTTGGATCTTCGGTTGGAAATCAGGCATACCTTCAGAGTCATTCATGTCCAACAGAGAAAATCATTATTTCCAAACCATCACTACTATTAGGACGATTATCCGATAGTGTGGATTATACAATTCAAAATAATGCAGTTGGCAAAATACATTCTGAAATTATTAAAAAAGAGGATAATTATTTCATCATAGACTTGAACTCGGTTAACGGCACTTATATAAATAATGAAAGAATAGTATGTAATACTGAGACTGAGCTAAAAAACGGAGATATAGTAACATTAGCAAATGAATCGTACACATTTGTAGGGTGATATGTAATAGAATAGATAATTTAATACTCTAATTAGTGAAAAGGCGAATGGCAGAATGTACGCAATGCACTTTAATGGGGAGGATTGTCCCTTTTTCTCCATCCACTGTAATACTAATTTCTTTAGTGGATTGTATTTTTGCTTCCTTTGTGTGTATGTGAATAATGTGTTTATCATTTTCTAGTTCATTAGCAAGCATTTTCATAAATGTACCAGCTAACTCTATTGGTTTAGCTTTTTTTAAAAGCAGGATGTCAATATATCCGTCCTCCATATCTGCATTTTTATAAAAGTTTGAGAAACCAGCAACATTTTTACCATTCAGTACTAAAAAAAGAATAATACTCTCTTCAATATGATGGTTTTCAGTATCTAGAGTTATATCAAATGCTTCAATATTCGGTATTCCATCAAGAGCTTTAAGATAATACGCAATACGGCCTAAACTCTTTTTAAGATCATTACTAGTATTAAAAGAAACATTTGTAAAAATTCCTCCACCAACATTACCAGTGAAGTAATGATGATCATTTATACATCCGACATCTATACTTGTTGTTTTTCCTGAATGTATCATATTACACCATTTTTCTATATCATTTGATATTCCAAGTCCACGAGCAAAATCATTACAAGTTCCACATGGGAAAATTCCAACGGGTAGGTTTATTTTATTTTTGATAAGAATGTTAACTATATAATTGACTGTCCCATCACCACCAAATAGACCAATGAATGAGAACTTGTCTGAGTGGATAAGTTCTAATAATTTGTCATTAGAATCGGCGTTTTGAAATAATCTGAAGGGTAAAAGGAATATCCCCAGCTCTTGAAACACTTCAAATAAATAATCAAGTTTGTTTTTTATTGTTTGGTCACCTGATTTCGGATTATATAGAAAAAGTCCTTTATTCATACTTTTTAGCATAATATATCGTATAAATATATTATGTTTCCTTTCATTGTAATCTAAAACTTATTCTACCCAGTAAATTAATAATCATGAGGCAAAATAAAATGGAACTCTTGAATTAAAAATGATATTATATCAGATGGGTTAATTATTATAACGTTGTTGTAATGACATCAAAACAAAATACTGCTTACAAATATTGCGTACATAAGTTTTTAATTAATTATTCAATGAATGTACAGGTGGATAATTCAGATTATTTAAATGCTTTAATTACTGATAAAAATGGGGTGGAAAGAATGGATAATAGAAACCGATTTTTAAATAGCGTATATTATGATATATACCACAAAAGACCCTCATCTCAAAGCTCAAATACAACTAAATCTACAACTACATCTACATCCAATAAGGATAAAGATGTATCAAAAAATAATTTGGAAAATGAGCTCAAATCAATAATGGATGATTTTTATAAAAAAGAGGGAATAGAAAGGCCCCAAAATACTGAAGAGCCACCATTTAGTCCCGAAGAAATCCGTTCGGAAATTGAAAAGCTTGTAGGGCTATCAAATATTAAGGAAGATATTGAAGCCCTAATGGATTTTGTAAAGATACAAAAGCTAAGACAGGAGCATGGCTTAGCCGAAAGCAGTATGTCACTTCACACTGCATTTTTAGGAAATCCCGGAACAGGTAAAACAACAGTTGCACGGCTCATGGGTCAATATTTCAAATCATTAGGTGTTTTGAAAAAAGGACATATAGTTGAAGTTTCCAGGGCTGATTTGGTTGCTCAGTATGTTGGAGGTACAGCTGTAAAAACAAATCAAGTAATAGATAAAGCGCTGGATGGTATTTTGTTTATTGATGAAGCTTATTCTCTTTTGGAAGGTGGAGACAACGACTTTGGAAAAGAAGCAGTTAACATTTTGGTAGATCGTATGGAAAAAGAGCGCAATCGTTTGGCTGTTTTTCTTGCAGGATATACTCAAGAAATGGAAGGATTCCTAGAATCTAATCCAGGACTTTCATCCAGGGTATCCCGAAAGTTTTATTTTAAAGATTATACGGGTTCTGAATTGCTGCAGATGTTTGAAAATCTGTTAGATAAGAATCAATATACTATGGATGAAAAATCTCTATTAAAGATTGAACACTATTTTGATTATCTATACGACATTCGAGATGATAGGTTTGGAAATGGAAGAGTGGTTCGTAATACATTTGAAAAGTTAATTAAAGCTCAGTCTGACAGACTAGCAGAAGAAGATAATGTTACTGTTGATATGCTAAAAATCATCACTTGTGAGGATATAGAAAAGTCAATTCCTATAGACGAGATTATTGTTACCTCGGACAAATTGGATAGTATTATGCAGGAATTAGATGAATATATTGGACTTGGTAATATTAAAGAACATATAAAAACACTTGTGAATCTGATCAAGACAAATCAAAAAAGACTAGAACTGGGGCTACCTGTTAAACAAATGTCATATCATGCTATCTTTTGTGGTTCACCTGGTACAGGAAAAACCTCTATCGCCAGAATTCTTGGACGGATTTATCAAACCCTTGGTATACTAAAAAAAGGACATGTCATAGAAGTTGACAGAAGTGGCCTTGTAGCTGGGTATGTTGGACAAACCGAGGAGAAGACAAGTAAGATTTTGGATGAGGCAATGGACGGGATATTGTTTATTGACGAGGCGTATGCACTTGTAGGCGGTAATAATGATTTTGGCAGAAATGCAATAGATACAATACTAAAACGTATGGATGACTGTAGAGATAGATTAATAGTCATTGCAGCTGGATACACTAATGAAATGCGTACATTTATTAATTCCAATCCAGGTTTGAAAGACCGTTTTAACTGGGTATTTGAGTTTGATGACTATGACGGGAAAGAACTATTTGAGATTTTTAATACATTTGCGAAGAAGCAACAATATGTTTTAAACGAAGAAGCAAAAGAACAATTAACCAAGCATTTTCACGCAGTTGTAAACCTTAAACTAGAGCATTTCGGCAATGGTAGATATGTAAGAAACATGTTTGAAAAAATAGTTATGCAACAGTCAAACAGAATAGGTAAAAATCTAAATGATGTTAAAAGAGAGGATTTATCTACTATTACTGCAGAAGATATAGCTAATGCACTCTTACTAATATAATGTTTTTAAGAATGCATAAACTATTACTAATATTATTTTTTATTATTACTTGTATACAAAAAACATTTACGTTATAATTGATATGGTTCAAAATACGGAATTTACCCGAAGTATTCGGGCTTTAATAAACAATGGTCATGAATCTTTTTATTATAGTTAATACAACTGGTTCATGTGATAAAAAGGAAGGGTGCTAAAATGAGTAAATTTCTAGACAGAATATCGGAGCGTGCAAAAGCAGATAAAAAAACTATTGTTTTACCTGAAAGTACTGATATTCGAACAATTGAAGCAACTGCAATTATTCTTGAAAAGGGGATTGCGAATGTTGTTTTAGTAGGAGATAAGGATGAGATACAAGAACTTGCCAAAGAGCATGATATATCTGGCGCAGTTATTGTAAATCCCGAATCATCTGATAAGTTTGATGATTATGCAAACACATTTTATGAGTTAAGAAAACACAAAGGGATGACACCTGAAAAAGCTAAGGAAACAATTAAGAATCCTTTATATTGGAGCGTAATGATGGTCAAAAAAGGCGATGCCGATGGCATGGTAGCCGGTGCAGTTAATTCAACAGCTGATACATTAAGACCTTCACTTCAAATATTAAAAACAGCTCCAGGAACTAAACTGGTGTCTGCTTTCTTTATAATGGTTGTACCAGAATGTGAATTTGGTGAAAATGGCGTTTTCCTATATGCTGATAGTGGTTTAGTTGAAAACCCTGATGCAGACCAATTATCTGAAATCGCCCTTTCTTCAGCAAGTTCTTTCAAGAAGCTTGTTGAAGCTGAGCCAAGAGTAGCTATGTTGTCATATTCTAGTTATGGAAGTGCTAAAAGTGTATTAACAGAAAAAGTTGTTGAAGCAACAAGACTTGCAAAAGAGAAAGCCCCTGAGCTTATGCTTGATGGCGAGTTACAAGTGGATGCCGCAATAGTTCCTCTAGTGGCTAAATCGAAAGCTCCAGAAAGCCCTATTGAAGGTAAAGCAAACACATTGATTTTCCCGGATTTGAACTCTGGAAACATTGCATACAAATTGACAGAAAGGCTTGCAAAAGCTGAAGCTTATGGTCCTATTACTCAGGGGATAGCAAAGCCTGTAAACGATTTATCCAGAGGCTGTTCCGCCGAGGATATTGTTGGTGTTGTAGCTATAACTTGCGTACAAGCACAGGATTAAATAGTATTGTAGCCATACTTGTGATTAAACACAGATGTAGCTTATTGTTAAGACTAGTACCTGTGCTATAACACAGGATTAAAATGTTAAATTATTAACACAAGAAATAATAAATCATTTATCTTTAATTATGAGCATTAACTACGGAGCTTGTAATAAAGTGGTAGTGTAAAGTAATCTATGAAAACCGCAACAAGAAACGACTGAGACGATTTGGACATTGAAAAGTGAAAAATATCCTAAAAAGGTCATGATAAAAACAAGTTCGACCGCATTTATTCCACGGTC
>JAAYPS010000137.1 GCA_012519655.1 Clostridiaceae bacterium
ACGGAGAGGACACACCTGTTCCCATACCGAACACAGAAGTTAAGCTCTCCAGTGCCGATGATACTTGGGTGGAGACGCCCTGGGAAAGTAGGACATTGCCGGATTTATATAAAAGTCTTATGGTTATATGCCATAAGACTTTTTTAAATATTCAAGATTCATAAGACATCATTTTTAACTTCAATTATATTTTAGTTTTTTTAATAGGAGATTAAGAACTGAAAGAAAAGCACTTTAGTTTTCATGAAGTATTCTGTTTGATATAATTGATGTAGAAATTTAGAAAACACTAATTGCAATTGTTTGGTACTAATAAAACAAGTAAAATATAGAAAAATTTCAGACTTCATATAATATGCTTACGTACTATGTAATAGTGTGTTTGTGAAATTAATATCACATAATTAAAATATAATGAATACCGTTTTTTAAAATTAAGAGATATATTTAAGTTAATATAAATTTAGATTAGTAATAAATATTAATCTTGTGGGCATATATGGTAGATATTACTTTTAGAGTAATTATAAAGACTTCAAGATGCACACAAATACCTCAGAAAAATTTAGTGAGTATAATACAACTCCTATTATAATTGGTAAGAAAAATAATAATATTAGTGTAAGTATAGGTGGTTTGTTCTATGATATATATGAAAGACATTTGGAAAATTTATAAAACTGGTACTATTTCTGTAGAAGCACTCAGGGGAATTGATTTTCGTGTTGATGAAGGGGAATTCGTATCCGTGATGGGGCCTTCAGGTTCAGGGAAATCTACACTGATGAACATTATAGGTTGTCTGGATAGAATGACCTCTGGTGTTTATAGCTTAAATGATATTGACATATCGGGGTTAGCAGATTATGAACTTGCTAAAATAAGAAACAGTCAAATTGGATTTGTCTTTCAAACATTTAACTTATTACCTAGAATGACAGCTTTAAAAAATGTTGAACTACCAATGATTTATGCAGGTGTATCTGCTAAAAAAAGACGTGAGAATGCACTTGAAGCTCTTTCAAAAGTAGATCTACTAGATAGAATGGAACATAAGCCAAATGAACTTTCTGGCGGACAAAGACAGAGAGTTGCAATAGCACGGGCTTTGGTTAATAAACCAAGTATCCTTCTTGCTGACGAACCAACAGGTAACCTTGATACTAAGTCAGGAGAAGAGATTATGAGTATTTTTCAAAGCCTAAATGATGAAGGTGTGACAATTGTTTTAGTTACACATGAGCTGGAAATAGCAGAACATACGAAGCGAATTGTAACATTCCGTGATGGTCTTATTGTAGATGATAGACCAGTTAAAAACCCAGTGAATGCTCAAGATGTTTTAGCATCAATCGTGCAAGAAAAATTGAGTATATGAAGGTCAACAAAAATTTGGTAGGGAGGTTATGAATGTGAATAATATGAATGAAACAGTGCAAATTGACGAGCTTAATAAGCCCCAAAAAATGAATATATTTAAGCAAATAGGTGCGTTATTTACCAGCCCCAAAAAACTATTTACTTACATAGCTAATAAGCCTAATATTGCTTTTCCTGTGATATTATTAGGTATTATTTCGGTTTTAATACCCTTAATTAACTTTGAAAAACTAAAAGGCACAATCATGGATACACTTCACTTTACGTACAAAGCAATGGGTTTGGAGTACTCTTTGGAACAACTGGAAACTATTGCAAACGCCTCAGCAATTGGAACTGTTGTATCCACTCCATTTGTGATAATAGCGACATGGCTGATAACAACATTGATCTTATACTTAGTGTATGCCCTTGCTGGCCGTGAGAAAGGATTGAAAAAATACTTTTCAATGGTAGCTTACATCTCACTTATTACTGTATTAGGCCAGCTGCTACATGCGTTTTTTATATATTTTACAAATGGGGATATGACAGCGGCGCAAGTTACAAGTCTGGCATCTTTATTGAATCAAGAAGTTGTAGGTGTTTTTATCTATTCAATAGCATCAAGTATTGATGTGTTTAACATTTGGACATATGTCCTGTATGGAATTGGGTTTGTTTATACGGGGGGAGCTAATAAAAAGAAGGCGTATATAATTTCAGTTGTTCTGTTTGTTGTAGTTACATTAATAACTGCCGTACTTGCTAACTTTACGGCACAAACAACAGGAATATACAGTGGTTTTTAGTATAGATTAAAGAATTTTTATAACAATATTTATCTAATTAGAAATTATTCTGATGATAGTAAAACTATAATTAAATTTATGATATATTTTGCTATAGCAATAAGCATTGTGTTAAAGATAAAGGAGTAATATTTTTATGAAAAAATGGGTCATTGGGATTATTGTAGTTGTAGTTATTGCAGGAATGGTTGTTTTAAACTTAGTTAAAGATAATGACTTAACGTCTTCAGCAGCGTCAACCATAGCTTCGAGAAATGCTGTTGCAGTGAAAGCTACTACAATTGAAAAAGGAAGCATATCCTCCTATGTAACAGCGCCTGGGAAGGTTCAGGAGAAAAATAAAGCACAAGTATTTTTTGATACCCCACTAAGAGTACTAAATGTATTAGTTGATAGAAATGATTATGTACAAGAAGGGGACCGTTTGGTGGAACTTGATATTTCCACCCTAACAGATGAGTTGGATAAACTTAAAATACAGAGGGAAATACAGTCCATTACACTAAAGAAACTCGAATCGGGTCAAAGTCTTCTTTCACTTGAAACTAATCTGACTTCTGCAAGAAATGCATTTGACAGATCACAAGAGAATCATCAAACTGCTTTAGATGAATATAACAAGCAATTAAATTTATTTGAAAGTGGTGTTATTTCGCAAACACAACTTAAACAATATGAGCAGGCTGAAAAGGATTCAAAAGCGGCTTTAGATAATGCTCGAATAAACTTAGAGTCAGCAGAGAAAACATATAACTCAAGTTTAGGAAGTCATGACCTTGATCTTCAATCTCAAATTAAGAATATAGAATTAATGAGCAAACAAATTTCTGAAATTCAAGCAAAGCTGAACAAGATAAAGAGCCTTGAAAAGGCTCCTATTACTGGTGTGGTTACAGAAGTTTTTGTAACAGAAGGCGGGTATACCATGAGCGGCCAGTCAGCCTTTACCATCATCGATCATCAAAACTTAGAAATTGTTGCTGGAGTTGATGAATATAGCTCTAAGGATATTAAAATTGGTCAGGAAGTAATAATTACAGGTGATGCATTAGCCGATAATACAAAGTTACAAGGTAAGGTTACAGCAGTCGCACCTGTCGCGTTGCAGGTTCAGTCGGCAAGCGGTGTTGAGACTCTTATTGAAGTAACAATTGAACCAACAGAAGGTAAGGACATTTTAAAAGCAGGTCTTACTGTAGACTGTGATATTATTACCCATGAAAAGAATAACATTCCCATAGCAGAATATAACGTTTTCTTAGATGATAAGGATAGAAAACAATATGTAATGCTAATTGATGAAAATATGACGATTAGGCAACAGTACGTTGAATTAGGTGTTTATTCTGATATGATTGTTGAAATCGTTGATGGTTTAAAGCAAGGAGACATGGTTGTGGTAGATCCCCCACCAAGTCTTAAAGATGGAGATATAGTAAAGGTTGTGGATTAAAATATGATTTGGGCAGAACTGTTTAAACAGGCATTTGACAGCCTAAAAGCCAATAAAGTAAGATCGCTTCTAACTATGCTGGGAATTGTAATGGGAGTTTTTTCTGTAATAGCAATAATGGCACTTGGAAATGCTACAGAAAACTATATTGCAAGCGAGTTTGAAAAAATAGGTGCAAATACCTACAATATTTACAATAAAACTGTAAGTGTTTCCAGCGACGAGTATCTAAAAATGAGTGATATTGATTTGCTTGTAGATAATATACCCGAAATAAAAAACATTACTACTTTAGTACAAGGGTATGGCGAGTTAAGAATAGATAAAGAGACAAGAAACGCCCTTATTTATGGCGTTACTTCGCAATACAGAAACTTCACTGTAATAGACTTTGAAGCAGGAAGGTTTATTAATAATTTTGACGATAGAGCAAAGTCAAAAGTTATGATTGTAGATGAAACGTTTGCTAAAAGGTATTTCAACAGCGTTGATATTATAGGAGAGGAAGTAAACTTAAAAGTTAATCGTTATAATGTTAAAGTAAAGATTGTTGGAGTATTGTCCCTTGGGGATGACTTTTTAAGCAGTTTGAGCGGTGATCAAATACCGGCAATAGTATATATGCCAGCTTCAACCTTGCAGTCTTTAACAAATAATGAAAGACTTGACACTATTATGTTTTCGCTAAAGCCCGACGTAGATATGGAAAGGGCTACAAAAAATATAACAGGACTACTTAACAGATCACGGCATAAAGATGATCTATACTATGTTCAGTCAATGCAAGACGTTCAGGAAATGGTTAATAGTATTCTGTCTGTTATTACATCTGTTTTGCTTGCAGTAGCGGTAATAACACTTGTCGTCGGAGGCATTGGAATTATAAACATTTTACTTGTATCTGTAACTGAAAGGATTAGAGAGATTGGAATTCGGAAGGCACTGGGAGCGCAAAGGAAGAATATCGTATTTCAGTTCCTTATGGAATCTATTATAATGACTGTTACTGCTGGTATTATTGGTATTCTACTTGGTGTTCTTGTAGGGAATGTGATCTCGAAAGCTATAGGAATTCCGCCATCCGTTGATATTGCCACCGTTGTAGGATCATTTACGATGTCTGTTATATTAGGCTTAGTTTTTGGAGTTTACCCTGCTAAAAAGGCTGCAGACCTGGATCCAATAGAAGCTCTTCGTTATGAGTAGTTTTGTTTATTTCAAATAAAAACAAGGCTAAACAGCAATTACTAAACATATGTTGTAAGTAGTTTTGTGTTGCACACTGCTTGTTTATCATTTGGTATACAGACACAGTTTGCAACACAATTAGCCTAAGCGCTCATTAATGGCAATATACAGTCATTGCGTAATATTCCCACATGTATTTAACCATATAATCCTTTTTGTGGTAATTTGCATAAAACACTACAAAATAATTAAAAACCTGATATAATAGGATTGTCCTTATTAATAAAGGGCGTTTATTATTGTGTATATTCTTTTATCTGTGTTCAATTATTTTACATTTTAAAAAAAAAGTACTTTCAGAAAACGAATTGTTTGGGTGACAGTGTTTGTAAAGAATATATAATAAGAAGTGGGTGTATTTATATGAAGAGAAAAGTTTTAATAGTTGACGATGAAAAAAATATTGTAGACATACTCAAGTTTAATTTAAAAAAAGAAGGTTTTGACACTATAGAGGCATACGATGGAAGACAGGCTTTGGAAATGGTTGAGAAAGAGAAGCCCGATCTAATTCTGCTTGATATTATGCTTCCGGAGTATGATGGGTTTACTGTGTGTAAAAGAATAAGGCAGACTATGAACACACCAATATTAATGCTGACAGCAAGAGAAGAGGAAGTAGACAAGGTTTTGGGCTTGGAGCTTGGAGCAGATGATTATATCACTAAACCTTTCAGTCCGCGCGAGCTAATGGCGCGTGTAAAAGCAAATTTGCGCCGTGTAGTAGAGGAAGATCAAAAAGTAGAAAGTGAATTAATTATATGTGGTGATTTAACTATTGATGTTAATCGTTATGAAATTAAGCGTGCAGATGAAGTTATTGAACTTACTTTAAGGGAATTTGAGCTTGTTAAATTCCTTGCATCGCAAGAGGGACAGATTTTTACACGAGAAAATTTACTTGAAAAAGTATGGGGATACGAATATTATGGAGATGTACGTACAGTTGACGTTACAGTAAGAAGGCTTAGAGAGAAGCTTGAGAGGGTACCTAGTAAGCCTGAGTATATACTTACTAAACGTGGAGTTGGCTATTATTTTAACCCCTCATTGTAACGATGGGTTATTTGGATAATGTACTATATGCTTGATCTATATAACTTTTCAAGTGCTCATTGAATCTCTACTATGTAGATCCGGGGGAAGTAATGTTTTCAAGAAGTTTACAATGGAGACTTGTTTTCATAATCGTGGTTATTATATTTATCTTTCTATCCGTAATTTGGGTTTTCTTAAATTACAAGGTAGAGGATAATTTTTATAATGATTTTACAAAAACAATATCAGATAACTATGCAACACTGAACATCAATGAGCAAATGACTTCGGAGGAGCTTTTAAAGCGCTTTGAAGAAGATCCTGTGGTTCTTAGCCAGTTTATCAGTAGTATTAAAAGCTATACTCTTATCAAAGATGTCACATATGAAATCTTATACTCGTCTGATGAAAGGTATTCTGAAGATGTAAATAGTTTTAGAAACGAAGTATTAAAGTCTAGAAATATGATGACTGTTATTTCTGGCGAAAACCAAGGAAAAGGAAAATATATCACAAAGTCTGAAAAGGGCGATTTTTACGACTTTGTAATTCGACAGCCATTAATTGACGGTGATTATATCCTATTTTTCAAATATGATCGCTCACAAGCACTTGCCATAATAAGTGAATTTAGCAATATTATCTTACCTGGAATGGTTATTTCAGTGACAATCGCAATTATAGTTGGATTTTTACTTGCACGAACCGTAACAAAGCCAATAGTGGATATTACACACAAAGCTGAAAACATCACTTCTGGCGATTTCGGGCAGATGCTCGAGGTTAAGTCTGACGATGAAATTGGTATGCTCACAAAGACATTCAACTATATGGAAAGCCAGCTAAGAAATATGCTGTTTGAGCTATCAAACGAAAAAAATAAGTTCGAGCTGATAATTAATTATATGACCGATGGAATAATTACCTTTAATAGAGATGGTTTCATCATTCACATCAATACCTTTGCTCTATCTGTTCTTGAGATGCAGCAATGTTCACTTACATTTGAAGGGATTATGCAAAGGTTGGGGCTCAACTATAGTATTTCAGAACTGATTAATTGTGAAAACATCTCAGATATCAGCAACAATGTAAAAATAAATGATAAGTATTTTAGAGTTCAATTTGCATCATTTAAAGATAAAGGTGAGAACGTTGATGGCATAATAACTGTTCTACAAGATTACACTGAAGAACAAAAGCTTGATAATATGCGTAAGGATTTTGTGGCAAACGTATCCCATGAATTGAAAACACCGCTGACGTCAATTAAAAGTTATTCTGAGACTTTACTTGATGGTGCAATGGAGGACAAAGAGACAGTCAAGAGCTTCCTTGAGGTTATATATTCAGAGTCGAACCGTATGGATCGCATTGTAAAGGATTTACTGCTACTATCCAAACATGACAGTGGAATTACATTGAATTTAAGCAGAATATCTCCGATAGACTTAACAACAAGTGTTGCTGCAAGAGTGAGAATTTCTGCAGAAGAAAAGAATCAAAAACTTGAAGTTATAGAACTAGAACAAACCCCTGATATAAATGGGGATGAAGATAGACTTGAGCAATTATTATTTAATATTATTGGTAATGCTATTAAATATACAGCCGAAAAGGGGTCTGTTACTGTGTATGTTGGAAATAGTGGAACAGATGTATATATCAAAGTGGTGGATACGGGAATAGGAATTCCCGAAAAGGATTTAGAAAGGATATTTGAGCGTTTTTATCGTGTTGACAAAGCACGGTCAAGGCAGATGGGCGGAACGGGCTTAGGACTGTCCATAGCAAATGAAATAGCTAAATCTCACGGTGGTACAATTAAAGCAGAGAGCCAGCTAAACAAAGGAACTACCGTTACCATATTTCTACCCGCCCTTATTGAGTAGTAATAACAAGGGAAATATAATAGAATATTTCCTTGCAACAGTCAGCGGTATATAGAAAGGTAATAGCATTTTAAAAGCTTAGTAATGGATTTGTAACAATATTAATTGTATAATATAGGTACGAATATTAAAAGGTTGTAATATGTTTCTTTAGTTTTAGTCATGGGTTCATATGTTGAACTAGTTCGGAAATATGTTTCCGGATAGACACAGAAGCAGCTTTTAACCTTAGCAGGAGTGCTTTGTATGCTGAAAAAAATATTGTTTATAATACTCGTGTTTTCGTTCATGATTGCTGGTAGCCTAGTCTGCATGGCATATGGAGATGACGATATTGTTGAAAGTAGTTATTTAGTGACTGAGTCTACCGATTTTCTTGATTTAGTCGCTCCCGCTGTAAGTATAGAGAACATTGTTTTGCAAGAGGAAGGATACTCGGATGAAGCAGTAATAGAGAAGTATTCTAGTTTGTTCTTTGATACAGAAGACGAAACAGAAATTGAGCTTATTAGGGATATTGTAGTTAATGAATTCCATAATTATGCTTTGTCTGCTATTATTGCTGAAGGTGTTCAGATAGATGAAGGAGACAATATTGTTGTAATGGCTTTCGTTCAAAAGGATGATTCTTTCGAATTGATAGCCAGTGAAGAGGTCAATCGTTTATACATGTGTCTAGAACCAGTTGAGCTAAATCTACCACATGTCGGTAAAGATAACCCCAATTATGTTCGAATAATTGCATTCCGAAAGAATAGCTATGACAATCTTAGTCTTGCGAATATTCAAATACACTGTAAGACTATAGTAATCGATAATAAGAAGTTTGATTTCGAGAGTACAATTCATAAGGGGCCACTAGACACAATAAAGCATGTGAATAGCAAAATTGGCGAGTGATTTGAGGATGAAAAATGCGCATAATAAGTCTTGAGCGTAAAAAGACAATTTTCATTATGATTCTTGTTTTATTATCAATACTTCAAATGGGAATTCTATGGACCGAAAAAAATCCAGGAGTTCCTTTTCTATTTTCAACGCAAAAATTATGGTATAGTGTTGATTTGCCCGATATAGACGATGTAAAAGGAGAATATTTACAACCCGAGAAAATTATTGTATCTGATGGATCGGGTATTTTGTACTGGTCAATTAATACAACCGATAACTACTATGGTTCAATATGGGCTGATTTAAACAAAAGCTATTTCAGGCAGATACTTGAACAAAAGCCCACAGAGGGTACTAAGTCCTATGAGCAAGACTGGCATTCACTTATAAAAATGAAAAGCATAATAGTTGAATTTAAAAGTCCAGTGAGTACTGAAATTATTAGTTGGGTGACAAATTATAAGTCAATATTCACCATGCCACTTAAACAGATATATAAAATTGCCATATTTCCTACCGAAAGCATAAACAATAATGAAAATACTTTATATGTGTATGATGGGGAAACGGTATATAAATATGTTGTGAAAACCGAGCAGGGAAATATGAAAAAAGATGAATATGTCGGAATAATAAATAACATTCATAAAAATGAAGCAAGTATACCGTTAAATAAACTGGCCTACTCTTATCCAAGTGTGAAAAACCAAGAGCTTATTGTGAGTCTTGATGTAAAAAGTGAAAGAAAGATTTGGGATCTGTTAGTTAAGACTCCAGATGAGATTATTCTTAACCGTGATAATTTAGATAATATAGAGAATTATCTCTTAGGTGATATTTATAGGGGCTCAATGGTTACGACGTTTAAAGATGATAGCACAAGTATTATATGTTCAGATACTGAGCAGGTTTTAAGATATTATAGAAATGGTTTTTTAGATTATCAATATAGAAATAGGAGTTTAGGAGAAAAGGGACGTGTAAGTGATGCTTTTGAGAAAGCACTCACATTTATTGAGCATAGAAGAAACTTGATTGAGGGTGTTGATATTGTTTTAAGTAGTGTAGAGCAAGAGGATAAGGATGAAAATTATATTTTCACTTTTGATTACATTATTGATGGAATGGAAGTTAAAATAATGAGCGAGCAAGATGAAGCCGTTAAACCTGCTATTACCATTGTGGCAAACAGCGACCGTGTAGTTGATGTGAAATGGTATATAAAAACTTTTTCAAATAATGATTATTATAACTACTACAGCCTTTACTTCTTTGATATATTTGACAATAAAATGATTAATGATTATCCACAGCCATTACACAATTTTAACATATACGATATTTCTATTGATTACATATGCCCAGAAAGCAGTATGAGGGCAGAGCCTTATTGGTTTATTGATACAGGGTCGCAGGTTTTATATCTTAGAATGCAGGGAAAGGAAGGCTAATATGGATTGGGCTAAAGCAAAGAACATTATTTTAGTTCTTTTACTTATATTAAATCTTTTTTTATTCATAAACATACTAAATATTGAAGAAACATTTGCCTATTCACATGAATATCGTAATAAAGCAAAACAGGCGCTTGAGCAAAATGGTCTAACCATAACCTGCAACATTCCAACAAATAACAATCCAATTCCAAGAATAAGTTTTGTAAAGAAAGATAAAAATGTAAATATGTATGCGGGTATAATCGATAAATTGACTGGAGTATCAGAAGTTGTACTTCGCGATGAATATTATAGTAATAATGGAAAGACACTGATTTTTTCTGATAAGCGTTTTCTTTTTTCAGATGAAACAGGTGGGATCACACTACCAGTAGATAATGAAAAAAGGCTGGATAGAATCTTAAAAGCATGGATAAAAGAAAATGAAATTTCTAAAGAAAACTTTGTTCTAGATGACATTCGCACGCAGGATAATAGAGTAATTGTCACATATCATCAACTATACAAAAGAAAACCTGTTTTTAATAACGAAATCATATTCACGATCGAGAATGAAAAACTCGTTAGTGTTGAAGGAAGTCTTAGAATATTTTATGATATAAAGGAAAGTAAAAAGGAAGAAGTCGTTTCTGTAGAAATTGTTCTTTTAACAGGAAAGGATAAAATAACAGACTCAATAACATCAATAGAACTAGGATATTTTCTGGCTCATGAAGATGATTTGTACGATACCATGGTATGGCGAATACAACTTTCCACTGGAGAACAAGTAATGTTTAATGCATATACTGGAGAATGGATAGACCCGAACTCAAGCATTTAGTATTATGAAATACACTCTAAAACTACCCTATTGAGGTTTCATAGTATATAATGTTATAATGTTTTAGAACTTCAGAAAATAAATTTTATTTATATAGTAGCAAGCAAATAGGTTTTGCAAAAGAGCAGGAAAGATGGTGTTGGCTATTGGAAAAGCTAGTGATAAACGGCCTGAAAAGGCTGAAAGGGGAAGTGAGCATCAGTGGAGCAAAAAATGCTGCAGTTGCTATTCTTCCTGCAGCAATCCTATCTGATGGTATTTGTATTATTGAAAACGTTCCCGATATTTTGGATATCTCGATATTAAAGAATATATTGCATGAAATAGGAGCAAAAATTACGAGGATTAACGAAACATCAATTCAAATAGATGCCTCAGGTATAAATTCATATACTGCAACAAATAAAGAAATAGGTCAGCTGCGAGCTTCATATTATTTAATGGGAGCGCTTCTTGGGAGATTTAAAAAAGCAGTGGTCACATTCCCAGGGGGATGCGATTTTGGTGTGCGCCCTATTGACCAGCATATAAAGGGATTTGAAGCATTAGGTGCAAAAGTTGAAATAGAGCACGGTAAAGTCATTATAAACGCATCTAAGTTAGTAGGTGCACCTGTTTACCTTGATGTTGTCAGCGTGGGTGCAACAATTAACATAATGCTTGCAGCAGTTAAGGCAGAAGGCGTAACGACAATAGAAAATGCTGCAAAAGAACCACATATAGTAGATCTTGCAAACTTTTTAAATGCTATGGGAGCGGACATAAAAGGCGCAGGAACAGATGTTATAAAAATAAAAGGAAAAAGAGAACTTAAGGGCGGACATACCTATACAATTATTCCTGATCAGATTGAAGCTGGAACATTTATGATTGCAGCTGCAGCCACAAGAGGGGATGTGCTGATTAAGAATATCATCCCAAAACATATGGAATCATTGACTGCTAAGTTGCAGGAAATGAGAGTTAAGGTTGATTCATATGATGATAGTATACGAGTATCATGTAGAGAAAAAATACAGAAAGTAAATATAAAAACACTTCCTTACCCGGGTTTTCCGACCGATCTTCAACCCCCTATTACCTCTTTATTATGTAGAGCAGAAGGAACAAGCACCATTACAGAAGGAGTTTGGGATAATCGTTTTCAGTATGTTGATGAACTAAAGAGGATGGGTGCAAAGATTAAAGTAGAAGGACGCATGGCAGTAGTTGAAGGTCCTGTGAACCTAAGCGGGGCACCAATTCGTGCGCTCGATTTAAGAGCAGGTGCCGCAATGGTAATAGCTGGCTTAATGGCTCGCGGGGAGACAGCAATATCTAATCTTGAATATATTGATAGAGGATATGAAAAGCTTGATGAGAAGTTAAGGGATCTGGGTGCAAATATTAAGCGTGTAGGTTAAATACAAAAGATTAGAAAGGGTTAATTATATGTTAACACTTGCAAGCTTGTATAGCGGCAGCAGTGGCAATGCTATATATGTTTCAAATAAAAATACAAAAGTTCTTGTTGATGCAGGTTTAAGTGGAAAGAAAATTGAAGAAGCAATTTCGTCAATCGGCGAAGATATTCGTAACATACAAGCTATTTTAATTACTCATGAGCATAGCGACCATATTATGGGCGCGGGTGTGTTAGCGCGTAGATATGGCATCCCAATCTATGCAAATAATGAAACATGGGACGCAATGCGCAATGCATTAAAAAAAATTGACCCTGGATGTATACGAGTTTTTAATACAGGGGATGTTTTTAATATAGGCGATTTAGAAATACAAGCGTTTAGAATACCTCATGATGCTGTAGAACCTGTGGGTTTTAACATTTCTCATAATGGAAAGAAAGTAACCATAGCTACTGATATTGGTCATTTGAGCAAAAGCCTTCTTTCATGTCTTGAAGGAAGTGATATGGTTTTAATTGAATCAAATCATGATGTTGAGATGTTAAAAGTGGGCAGGTATCCATGGCCTTTGAAACAGCGCATTTTAGGAGATGCTGGTCACCTTTGCAATGAAATGGCAGCCGAGGTTGTATCATATCTTGCAAAAAGGGGGACAAAAAAGTTCCTACTTGGACATCTAAGTAAAGAAAACAACATCCCAGAGCTAGCTTTTGAAACGGTAAAAAATGCACTTAGGGAAAGATCCATCATTGCTGGGCAGGATGTTTATCTCAGTGTTGCTCTTCGTGATAGAGTTAGCGAAAAAATCAGTGTGTAAAGTAGTCCAAGGTTTAGTAAGAATAAATGATTAGAGGCTTTGGGATACATATTGAAAGTATAAAATAGAGAGGCTATAACTTTGCAAATACAAATCGTGTCGGTGGGAAAACTTAGGGAAAAGTATTTAAAAGATGCTTGTTCAGAATATCTTAAGAGAAATTCTCGATTTTGTAGTATAAAAGTAATTGAGGTAGCAGAAGAAAAAGTACCTGAGACCCTGACTAAAGCCCAGAAAGAGACGGTGCTTAAGAAGGAAGCTGAGCGCATAAAAAATGTTTTGCCGAAAAATACGTTCACTATTGTTCTTGATTTAAAAGGAGAGAAACCCGATTCAATTAAATTCTCACAGCAAATATCCTCTTGGATGCTTGAAGGAAAAAGTAATATTACCTTTATAATTGGTGGTTCTATTGGTCTTGATAGGCAGTTAGTACAAGAATCCAATTATAGTCTTTGTCTTTCGGATTTAACCTTTCCACATCAACTCGTTCGTGTAATACTTCTAGAGCAGATATATAGATGCTTCAAAATCATAAATAATGAACCGTATCACAAATGAGCCCAAACTTTTTGTTAGTTTCTTCCCTCGCTACAAAGATAACACCTTAAATGGTGTTTTTATTGATTATACAGCTCATACAATTCCAGGCAATAGAATAGCTTAATAATAGAAACTATGCAGACGAAGAGATATTTCAGCCTTTATTAATGTCAAAGATATGCTATAATGTTAATATTCATAGCTTTTACCTTACTATTTATCATTTTCATAAAAGTAGTTTTAGTAAGTGGAGAAGATACTATGCGGCGGTTATCTAGAAAAAGTGTTATATGGAAATGGATAGTTTCCTACATTTGCATTATTTTGGTATCCTCGATAAGTAGCGTAGTTACATACCAGCGGAGCCAAAACATAATTAGAGAGCGGCAGGAAAAGATAAATGAACTGGTATTAGAACAAGGATCTGAAAAGATTCGAGAATGCACGTTAATGCTCGAAAACCTCAGAGAAGAGATTCTGATTAATGCCAGTTATAATTCGTTAAATAAATCACCAGTAAGTTATCACAAATCTACAGCATATAAGCAATACTTACTTTATACAGATTTAAATACATATCTTAAACTCAATAATAGCTATTCTCATATAATGTTGTATTTTAGTAATGTTGATAAAGTTATATCTGATGAGTCGGTTAATTTCTCAAAAGAATACTGGAATATATTTAAAAATACATTGGGACTTAGTTTTGGACAGTGGACAGATTTGCTCAATGGTACATACGACAATTTTAGTGCCATAAACGTAAAGAATGATGATGTTGAAGGCACGATTTTTGCGAAGACGCTTCAACCAAAGCAACTTGGAAAACAACAGGTAAACCTTTTTGTATTTTTCTCAAAGGATGATTGGAAAAATTTATTGGGAGAGTATCAGTTTTACGAGAACATATCAATGATTTTGCTTGATCAGAAGGGCGATACCCCCGTTAAGCTTGATTATGCATCGATGCTCTCAAATAACGATGACGAAAAGACCATATTAGAGGCAATAAAAAACGGAAAAGACAGTATTACGATAGGAAACAATGAAGTGATGCAGATTAGCCGTTCACAGGGCATTTCTCCATGTTCTATTTACATGTTAACTCCTAATACTTTTTATCTTGAACCCACTCAGAATTTTAAAAATATATTTAGTATTATATTTGTCATATCAATATTGTTCAGTATAGTGTTAATCACAATATTTGTAAAAAATAACTACAGACCCGTGGGAGATTTAGTAAAAACAATACGCAATACTAATGTTTTTCAGTTTGATTCAAAGGATCAAATATACCAGGAGAATGAGAATGAGTTTAATATTGTAAAAAGTAGGATGACTCAGGTAAATAATAGTTACTACAAAGCTAAAATAGAACTAAAAAAGCAAAATGAGCTACTGCGTGGGATATATCTATCCAAACTACTAAATGGGAAAACTAAATTACTGCCTAAAGAACAGTTAAAGGAGTTATATGATATTGACTTTAAATATAATGATTTTGTTGTTGCTTTGTTTTATATTCTGGATTTTACAAATAGCTTAATGGACACTGAAGATTATGAGAACAAAACTGGGTTGGAGAAATTTGGTGTTCTAGAAAAAGCCCAATTAATCATAGTAAATGAGTATAAAAAATTGATAACTGAATATGGTTGGTCTATGGAAACCATAAAAATAGATAATATGTTAGCTCTAATTATTTGTTTTCCACAAGAGAAAAATGAAGGACGTGTCACTTCCTTTATGCAGGCAGGTTCGAAATCAATAAAAAGCTCATATAATCTCGAATACTTAGCATCCCTAAGCAATGTACACTATAACTTAGACCAATTACCGACAGCATACCAGGAAGCCATGCAAACTTTGGAGGCTATAAGATTATACGGTTTGGACAATCATGTCGATTACAGTGAAGTATCAGAGCTATTCACTTCAAGTTATAATTATCCATATAGTATGGAGCAAGAATTGGTTAAGTCTATACAGCTTGGGAATTTTACCAATGCGAAATGGATTTATTCCGAGATAATACAGAACAATATAAACAGTAAAAAATATATTTCTCGTGACATAATCCGCTGCTTAATGTTTGACCTACTTGGTACTGTACTTAAAACATTTGATGCTAAGAAGGAAAGTCAAAAATTCATTAAGCAATTAAGGCCGGCTAAGCGTCTTTCGGAATGCAGCGATCTGCATAGCATGAACGAAGTGTTTGAGCAATTATTATATGATTGTTGTGAGTATTTTAAAGATGGAACTAATAAAGATGAAGAACAATGTTATGAAATTGAAGAATATATCTGTGAGAATTATCAGGATCAAAATCTATCTGTTACATCCGTTGCAGAGCATTTTTGTATGTCGCCCGTTATGTTGTCTAAATTATACAGAGAAATAACAGGTACAAAAATATTGGATGCCATTTCGCGAATAAGAGTTCAAGAAGCTAAAAATCTATTGTTGGCGAGCAATGATAACCTTACTAGTATAGCAAACCAAGTTGGATTTGGAAGTACTAAGACATTTACAAGATCTTTTAAACAATTTGAAGGTTGTACTCCTGGACAATGGAGAGATAACCAAAGGATGCTTATTAGCCATCCAATAATATAGATGACGATACCTTTCTTATTTATATCACTAAGTTGCAGCTTATAATCAGAGATTTTATTCTCAGCATGGTTATTTTATGTAGAGCACGACATTAATGAGGGACAAAAAATTTAAATTAATAAGTATGGACTCTTTCTCAATATGCAGTAATCGATAGAGAAATGCATAATTAGAGAGGTATATATAATTCCAATAGTTTTTGTCTGTGTTCCAAATAATTTGTCCCTTCTATAATTTTAGTACAAAATGTACAATATAACATATCAGTCCGGACAAATTTGTGGGTAATTTGCACAATTTGATTGGTGCTATTTGATTTCTTCAAATAGTTTCGATTATTATCCGCAAAAATGAGAGTTCTTTTATGTTTATTTAGTATGTTACTAATAAGACGTAATAAGACTACTCAGCAATCAAAGTTCAAAGCCAAAATTAACAAAAATAGGAGGATTTCTATGAAAACAAAAAGGTTAGTATCAAGTTTATTGGTCTTAATTCTAGTTTTTGCTATCGCATTTAGCGGTTGTGTTCCAACGGCTCCCTCACAGACTGGCGGAAGTACTGGGAGTGGGGATACAAATGTAACCCAGCCTGATGAACAGAAAGACAAATCTTGGACATTGCTTGAACCACTTAATAAAAAGGACGGGGAATTAACTGTACCAAGAAGTAATTACATAACCTATCCTCTTGCAGCTGAAGAGACTTCAGGAATTACTTTAAAATATTGGCTACCACTTCCAAGTAACGTTTCAAAAAACTCTCCATCTGTAAATGAAACAGAGTGGGCTAGGATATGGAAAGAAAAAACAGGTGTTAATGTACAATTTATACATCCAACTATGGGTAGTGAGAACGAAGAGTTCGCAGTTTTGGTAGCAGGTCGTGATCTACCAGATATTATTGAATGGGAATGGACAATTTCATATGCGGGTGGTCCTGCAGCCGCAGAGGATGAAGGTGTCCTAATTAATCTTGACAAGTATATTTCACCTACTGGTGAAGCAGCTGATTTGTGGCAGTACCTTCAAGACAATCCTTTAGTTAACACCGAAGTTAAGAATGACTCGGGTAGTTATTACTGTTTCCCATTCATTCGTGGAAACAAGTATTTACAATGTACATCAGGATTAATTTACCGCTCAGATTTATTTGAAAAAGCTGGCGTCACAAAAGTGCCTGTTACAATTGACGATTGGACAGAAGCACTTACAAAATTAAAAGCTTACGGCATTGAAAAGCCAATGGTTCAGCAAAGTATTGAAAATTTGCAAAGCGGAACAATGAACGCATATAAAATACGTGGTGGAATGTTTGTTGATGATACAACAGGAAAAGTTGAATATGGATTTATTGAAGATGGGTACAAAGAGTGGATGCTCCAGATGAATGAGTGGGTTAAAGCAGGCCTTTTGGATGAAGATATTCTAACAAGTAATAGAACAACACTAGAAACATATATCATGACTGGTGTTGGAGCTGCTTGCTATGGAGCAGGTGGCGGATACATGGGAACATTTTTAACAACTGCAGCAGCAGAGCCGGATGTATATGGCAAAGATTTCGATTTAGCTGCAGCTAATTTCCCTGTACTCAATGAAGGTGAAATGGTAATGTATGGCGGAGCTTCCTATGATTATGCTACAACATCAAAGGCTTCTGCAGTAATCACTGCAGACTGTAAATACCCAGAAATAGCTGCAAAATTCCTAAACTTTAGCTATAGTGGTGAAGGACATATTAATATGAACTTTGGTGAAGAAGGAAAATCATTTACTTTTGTAAATGGAGAACCTATTTACACAGACGAAGTTATGAAGAACCCAGATGGTCTAAGTCTTGCTGTTGCGATGGCTCACTGGGGTCGTGGAAACATGTCAGGTGCCTTTGTTCAAGACCCAGGCTACATTTTCCAATATTATGCTACTAAGCAACAAAAGGATGCCCTGTATATGTGGAATGATGAAAGTGACAGTCAGAAGACTCTTATTCCTCCAGTAACTTTAACTCCTGAAGAAAGTAAGAGATATACCATGTTGAATAGCCAAGTAGATACTTATGTTAAAGAACAACGTGCACGTTTCTTCACATTAGAAGGAGATATCGCTGCAGAATGGGATTCTTACGTAAGTACTCTTAAGGAATTGGGTATTGAAGAAATGATATCAATATACCAAGCAGCTCTCGATCGTTTTAATGCTCGCTAGTTATAACAATTAACTTAGTGGATAAGCCTGCTGTAAAGGCGGGCTTATCCAAATAATTATAAATGGAAGCAGTTTGTTGCACTATAATAAAGATAACAGATAATATAGGTGTAATGACACATCC
>JAAYPS010000138.1 GCA_012519655.1 Clostridiaceae bacterium
ATATAGTCACATAATTTATCTACTAACAAATTCCCACGTTGGATATCCAACATTTTTATTGAATTAATAGCTGCTTCTGTAGTAGGAAACTTCTGCTTTATTTTAGAGTTCCGGGAATGAAATCTCCCATATCCACCATCACTGAGTTGATTAATTCTCAATAACTCAACCCACTTGCTACTATAAAATTCATCAAACAGTTCTAAATCAATTTTTTGCTTGAGCATTCTTTTGATTCTGTATCTAACTGCGGCACATGGGGATAACTCTAAAATTCGATCTATTACTTCAAATACGCTCATTTTAACTACCTTCCCGGTTATAATTGCATTAATAATATTTCTTTGTGTGTCAAATCTCAATAATGATGATGTAAAGATCTTCGGAGAGGAATATTTCATATTTCTTCATATCGCTAAGGAATGAAACTACTACTATTATTTTATCGGCTTTTTCATCTTCTATTTCCGAAAAATTTGATTCAGTAAGAGTATAGCTTGTACCTGGCCATAGCTTTTCTGCATCAAAATTTGAATATAAAATATCGTTAGATTCTACGGCAATTAATGCGTCTGGATAAGAACTTAATATTTTGTCTACAATTTCTTTTGAATTATTTATCTGAAACCCATGTTTTTTATTTCCGTTTTCATGTATTAATGCGCCATTGTGATATATTCCTGCATCAAATTCTAGATCCTTTAGTAACTTTTTTGTGGTACGTAAATTAATACAAAACATACAAATATATACCCTCGATGGGACAAGATACACATCGAGGGCTTGAGTTTTTATAGCACTTATGTGTCGATCCATACAAGTGCTATTATTGGTAAACTCTAAATTAGAAATTCCGTAGATGAAGCAATTTTTAATATAATGTCAAAAAAAGCATTCTTCCAATTTTGGATAAAAAATTGAAAGAATGCTGTAACGCAACAATTCAAAACTACAAATATCGAACCTGCATTATGGACCAATGACAACACATTTAATCAGCTTTAAATTTTTCATAAATTCTAACTGCCATCAGTGTAGCCTGCTCACAAGTTGTTGTTGCATAGCCGCTTGCAACTTCGGCAGTAGTAACTGCCTTTGGCATGAATTTGCCTTCTGAACCTTTTATAACACCAATTTTGCTCATATATTTCACATGTTCAAGTGCCCAGTTAGATATATGTTCTTCATCTGAAAATGATGGGGCTCCTTCAATAGAAAAATCAGCATCTGGAACCATGACCCTGACTGCTCTGCTGAGCATTGTGGCTACCTGTTCACGATTTGTTAAGGCTTTGGGGTCAAATTTGTTATTCCCCACACCAGTTACTATACCAATCTTATATGCTTTTAGTACTTCAGGATTGTTCGAGTCTGTAAATGGATTTGGTGACTCAGGCTGTGCTGTTTCTTTTGTAGTTTTCTCATACAAAAGTACAGCAAGTTCAGCGAATTCTTCTCTTGTAATTGGCTCACTCATTTTATCCTTTATCGAAGAGGTAATTAGACCATACTCTGCTGCTTTATCAAGCTCTGGAATTGCCCATTTGGATGCACCACTGTAGTATTCAGGGTTTCCTACGGTAGCGATGTTTGAATAATTTGAAACCACCTTATTGTTTATCCAACCACCTTCATAACCCCAATCTGAATAAAAGTACGCACGGAAGGAGTATACCTCTTCCTTAATATTAGTCGCACCTTCATCATCAACATCTTGAAAAGGATGGTAATCATAAACTCCATCACTCAGAAAACTCTCAAGATAAATACTCGTATTCCAGTATAAAGAAGGTCCTTCATTCCAGTCATAATCCCCATACTTGTAGTCTATCTGTACTTCAATAGGATAGCAGCTCGTTCCCTCATAATATTCGCTATCCTCATTTAGCTTTGCTTCAATATCCTTTACACTTTGAGGTACATCAAACTTAATTTCAAAATAAGGTACATTATCTATGTCATACTTAAGCTCTGCTGTCAGATTTTGCGGTGCTTCTAGTGTAAAAGGTTCATCTCCATCTTCAGGTTTTATTGAGTTTGGGTTATCGGTTGTCTCAGCCAGTGCATTAAAAGGAAAAATACTGATAACACATATCACAAGAATAATTAAAAGAATTCTTTTCTTCATTGGATTTGCCTCCTAAAAATTTACTTGCCTCTTGACAATAAATCTTACATTCTATGCAAATCCATTGTACCTAATGGTAAATCATATTACTTGCTACATATTGCACAAATATGCAATTATTGCTCTAATTTAGTGAATTTTTTATATGACGAGGGTGTAGTACCTATTTTCTTTTTGAAGGTCCGAATGAAATGACTCATATTATTAAACCCACATTCGTGGCAAACATCAGTTATTGATGAATTTTCTTTAGTCAGAAGTAGTTTTGCATTCTCAATTCTAATATCCAGAAGATAATCATAAGGTGTTTTACCCATATAATCCTTGAAGATTCTAATAAGGTAAAACCGGCTTATACCAGCAATTTCAGATAATTCCTCCAATGTACATTCTTTTTGATAATTTTCCTTAATGTATTGAACAACTTTATTAATTATTTGCGTTCCAGTATTAAAGGGTTTTCCTAACTGCAGTAAGTTAGACTCCTTCTTAATAATATCCCTGAAAATAAGTATCGCTATTGTGTGACCCAGGTTTTCTAGCATAATACGCTTTTCTGGAGAGACCCTTGTACTTTCCTTGATAAACATCTTAATCAAGCTATAAAGCTCCATACTTACCGGATAATTTTCATTACAGAACAAAAGATTTTTTTGCCTGAAAGCATCACTAATTATACTATTGAAAAAATTTTCATCAAATAAAAGGCTTATAAACCGTACATTTTCCATCCTCCCACTGACACCGTGTTCCTGCATGGGATTGATGGGTATTACGTGGTATTTACGTGCATAGATATCTTTACTGTCAATTTCCATTAAAGGCATATCTGTAATTGGCAGCATAAACTCATAACCGTGATGTTTATGGCTTCCGCGTGTAAAAAAGGTATAATCATATTTTGGAAGCGAAATATACATACCAATACTCTCACACATTAGAATATCAGGTTGAAACTCTTTTACAGGTGCTGGTAAGGAAATCTCCATTCAAAACATCCCCACACAAGGCTTTTTTCATCATGTTCTGATTCATATAAAGTAAAACATCTTATCCACATTATACCATGATTTACCTCTGTTTTAACACTATATTATTAAAAATCCCGCCCTCATTCTGGAAGGCGGGATAACGATTAATTAAATTGAAAGATTTATAGACCAAAGAAATTGCTTAAGATACTCTGTGGTACGTAAGTATGGTATCCCATAGAGGATATTAAGTTCCATGCGACAAGCAGTGAATTTAATGCAGCACCAAGCCAAATGCTGTTGGATAGCTTGTACATTTTCCTATTTAAGTATGCTATAACCGGAACCAGAATTAACATTGAATATGTGGAGTTCCAATTTACAAATGCTTCTGGCGCACCCGAGTGCAACACAATGTAATTGACCAGGCAACATAGCCAGACACCGAGAGAACTAACGATTACATTGATTAATGTATCCTTCCATTCAGGGATGTCTTTACGAATTGTGTAATTGGACACTGCACCAACCAAAAGCAGGAGTGGGAAGAACAGAACGAAAATTCTCCACACATAAGCCCAGTATTCAACCTTCATTGCTGTAAATATAGCAGTAAAGAACTGGAAGTCTTCATTAAATACGTATTCGATGAAGACAAGCGCAATATATGCTACCGCAAGCAATATAGTCGCCAAAAGAATCGACTTGATTACATTAACAACCTTAGTTGCAACATTAAGGCTCTTAAAATTGGATAAGTCATTATTCTTCTTTCCGATTAACCAGAAGCACAGAAGAATTATTACTGAAGCTCCCGCCATTATGGCTAAGTACACTAGTGGGTGATACCATGCCGTCCATAGTGGAATGAACGACCAGAATGGCAAGAATGGTGTTTCCATATCACATGAAATATAAATTGCAATAAAACCAATAACAACGGTGATAGCATTGATAATCCAGTAGGCTTTCTTGTTAATACCTGCTGTAACATTATCCTCTATATCACCAACACATGGAGCAAAGAATTTACTCCTTAAGAGGAGACCAGCAAGCGGAATTAGCATAAATAGCATTGCAAGCATTGCAATACCATTAAGTAATTCACGCCAGATAAATATGATATTGTGCGCATCGAGGGGCTTCGTAGAAGAATCAGTAAGTTCACCACGGTTGTAACTTAACGTTTGTTCAAAATATTTAACAACATCTCTAGTCGTAACACTGGAGAAGTGGTTTCTAGCATGTGTTTCAGGATTAGTCATAAACACTCTTGCAGTACGATTGTTGATTGCGTTTGCTAGCTCCGCATCTTTAGTAACATCTAATTCGTAAATATTGCCAAAGGATTTACTCTCTTGTGCAATATCGTCAATGGAATACCACATTCCTTTTACAAGGGGTTTGTCTGTGTAATAAGAGTCCATAGTCGACTCATCAGATACATATGTAGTATAACCAAAGTCATAGTCACCGATAATAATTCCAAAAGTGACCTGACAGTTTCTCTTTACCTCATATCCACCAACATTAACAGTCTGACGCGGAGAAATTAGAGGAGCATTTCCACCAAGCATACAGAGTGACTTGATTCGATTATCAAAAGTTTTACGTTCTTCAGCTTTGATTGTATTATAGTGTGCTAATTGATCAGAATTGAGTCGCTTTGCTGCTAGTTCATCAGCGTCTAAAGTAATTTCATCCTCCGTAAACCTAAGTCCGAAATTCTCATAAAGCACATTAATCATAATATCATTAAATGTTAGATATCCACAATCAATTGCTGTTGCCATCGAAGTGCGGCGATGGCCTTGGGAGTGGCCAGTAATACCAATTCGTGTCTGATCGACAAATTTTAGGGTACGAACAAAATCTACGGCATCAAGTAAACCGCCAGGAGTGGTACGTGCATTGTAATTTTCTTCACCCATACCGATTTCATCCCTCTGCGGAAATTCACTTAGTCCTGCCCCATAACCACTGATGTTTAGAACCACATATCCTCTACGAGCAAGCTCCTGAGCAATACCCTTAGTCACGATATGCGTAACGCCAGCACCATGGGTTACAACAACTGCTGGTAGACTGTCTTCATCAGTCGTTCCAACTGGATAGTACAGTTCCCCATCCATCATTGCACCACGTGCATCAATTGCCACACGGACTAGCTTGACTTTTCCACCGGCAGTGGTAAGGAGATGTGCAAAACAGCTAAACAACAGAATAATTGCAATACTGATAGCTAGCAATCTTCTACATCCCTTTACAGTCTTCAACGTCAATTTTCTTTCTTCATTTCCTTCCATGATAATACCTCCTCATATAATATCATTAGTCAATACAGAATTGACATTTGACCGCTGGACCTATAGTAGCTAATTATTTAATTCTTCTTTTGTAAATATATGAGTTATCTTTGGTAAATCATACACTGATTTTAATTAATCGGGTAATCGATTACCCATGTCGAATTATACCATTTCCTATCGATATTTGTCAATAATTTCGTTGATATCTCCTAATAAACTTAGGTTAACTCAATTATTAAGGTAAATTAGACCCCTATTTCAATTTTGGTCTAATTTAGTCTCGGAAATAAGGGTGTCTAATTTAGATAAGTCAAACAAATGTGAAATAACCTCTGAAAGATTCCCCTTGGGCAATGTAATAATTGCTTTTAATTGCTAATAATTATTTGTCAAAGAGAAAGTTAGTTTTTGTTTCCTTATTTTTATTTGCTGGATAAATGCTAAACATAAAAGCTCCTAAATAGTGGGTTTTGATACTGTTTTGAAGCAAAAACAATTCTTGTTCATTCACGGTGACCGTTTTGTGCAACACGTCATAAATTAATAAAAAACGCCCAACTGAGATGTATTAGAACATCTCAATTGAGCGCTTATTAAAATTCAATCTGTTTACTGTCTTGGCAACACTATCTATTATTTACTGAACAGCGATGTCAAGAAATCAAGAAGATTATATTTTGAAAATATACTGATGGCTACGAGAGACACTACAGACATAATCTTGATAAAGATATCCAGCGAAGGACCTACAGTATCCTTAAGAGGATCACCGACCGTGTCTCCTACTACAGCTGCGTCATGAGCTGTGGAACCTTTTCGTTGTCCTTCTAGGGCTCCTGTTTCGATGTATTTTTTAGCGTTATCCCATGCACCACCGGCATTACCGGTGAAGATAGCCAACATAACTGCTGAGGCTGTAGATCCCATCAAAAGCCCACCCACAAATGCTGGACCGAAGAGGAAACCACAGGCAACTGGAACAACTATTGCAAGCAGCGAAGGAAATTTCATTTCCTTAAGAGCACCTTGTGAACTTATTTCAATACATGTCTTATAGTCTGGTTTTGCAGTGCCATCTAGAATTCCGGGAATTTCACGGAACTGACGACGAACTTCCTCAACCATGCGCCTTGCTGCCTTTGCAACAGCCTCAATAAGCATACCACTAAACATAAATGGAAGTGCAGCGCCACAGAGAAGACCAACAAGAGTAAGCGGCTCGATAATGTTTAGAATAAGTTCTGTGGATGGATCATTGTAGGAATATAGATAACTTACCATAAGGGACAGCGCAGCAAGAGCAGCAGATCCAATCGCAAAACCCTTTCCTATAGCAGCAGTTGTGTTACCAACTGAGTCGAGTTTATCAGTAATTTGTCTTACTTCAGGATCAAGCTTACTCATTTCGGCTATACCACCAGCATTGTCAGAAATTGGTCCATAGGTATCAACAGAAACGATTGCACTTACAAAGCTCAGCATTCCGACAGCAGCCATTGCCACACCATACATACCAGAAACATAGTAGGAAATAGCTATTGCTGCACCAAGTACAATCAACGGAGCCATACAGCTCTTCATTCCTAATCCAAGACCTTGTGTAATGGTAAGAGCAGCTCCTTCTTCACTCGCTGCTGCTATTTGGCGTGTAGGCTTGTAATCATAAGATGTATAGTACTCAGCAATTATACCTATAACAATACCGGCAACAACTCCAACTGCGGAAGCAAGCCAAGGCGAGACAAACCCAAGTTTGAAACCAACACCTGACAGATCTTCGCCTTTAAATAATATATATGTTATAAAGAATCCAAACACAATTGTGAGACCTGCAGACAACCATGTGGAGCCGTTCAGTTCACGGTGCGGATCATCAGAAAGCTTTTTTATGAGCAGGGAAGCTATTCCTATAACACATGCAATAAGTCCCCCCGCTGCAAAAACTAATGGGAATAAAAAGAGTTTTGGCAAAAGGCTAGTTGTTATTAATCCCCCAGTCATTACTCCTCCAGTATATTCGCTTGTAAGGAAGAGGTAAAAACCAAGAATAACAGCTGCTGTTATAGCACCAACGTAACTTTCCAGCAAGTCACTACCAAGTCCGGCAACGTCACCTACGTTATCACCAACATTATCTGCGATGGTGGCAGGATTTCTTGGATCGTCCTCAGGAATGTGTGCTTCAACTTTTCCTACCAGATCGGCACCCATATCTGCTGCTTTAGTGTAGATACCGCCACCAACACGGTTAAACATGGCGATAAGCGAACAACCGAGGGCATACCCGGAAAGAACCATTGGAAAGGGAATAAACTCAACACCTAACCAGTTTGAAACTAAAACTATACTCTCGGGCTCAAGCATTTTGTAACCGATACCGAAGATAATATATACCAGGAAAAGGCCAAGTAGTGCAAGTCCACCTACACAAAGACCCATAACACTACCACCTCTAAAGGCTATCTTCAAGGTGTTTCCAAGTTTTTTTGTAACTCGTGCTTCATTAGCAACTCTGACATTTGCATATGTGGCAATTTTCATTCCCACATAACCAGCTATGGCACTCATAACAGCGCCTATGATAAATGCGATCGCGGTATGAAAGCTGACGAGTACAGTAAGTACTGCGAAAACGCATATTGTAACGATGAGTAACACTTTATACTCATAATTGATAAATGCGTTTGCACCAATGCGGATTGCCGATGCAATTTCCACCATTTCTTCAGTTCCTTCATCCAATTTTTTTACCTTTGCAAAGTTCATGGCAGCAAAACTTAGTGTAAGTAAAGATGCAATGATGACAAGGGCTAAGATGCTCATTAAAAACGATCTCCTTTCACTTAAAAAATCTTTTGTTTTAACACGCAACATTTCTTAGTATATAACATAGTTATATTCTTTACAATAGCTACTTTCTATGTCACCCGTTAGTTTTCTAGAGAAGTCAAACATATGCGACACAACCTCTGGAAAGTTTTCCCTTATGTCATCTGGTAAACGCTAAAAAAGCCTCATCCCGAATATAAAATATTCAGGGACGAGAGCTATGCTTCGTGTTACCAGTCTTATTTATCCATTCCTCACGGAATGAACCTCTGGGTTCAGGTTCCCTTTCTCTACTCGCCACATTCATCATGAAGCTGATGTTCAAGACAAACCGAACCAGTAGATTCAAGAGAGCCCTGCAGGTACCTGACATATGCCATCTGTTCTTATTATATGTTGTTTTTGTCATATGTCAATAACTATTATATTCTATAAAAAACTGTTATACATAGGAAATTCCTTAAATAACGGTAAGCGCTTAATCTTAGATATTGTTTTATAGCGTTAATTATGAGTATAATGAAGAAGAAGTGAATTTGTAGATTCACTCTTAATTATAATGTTCAATGAATCTAAGACAAAGCTCATAATTCTTGGGGGTGACTTATCATGAAAAAGAAAATGGATCTCATAATAGGGTCATTATTTGCAGTTGCCACTATAATATTTATTGTATTATTTCTAACCAATGATATGTTTTTCAATTGGGCATTTGCAAGACATCATAATTTGTTAAGCTGGTATATTAGACCTTTATTCATAATACCAATGGTTATATTTGCATTTAAGAAAAGCTTAACTGGTATATTCGCTTCAATATTTGCTCTATTTACAAGTATGTTCTGGTTTCCCGTTCCAGCTACAAATAGTCCTCAAGTTCTAGAATTTCTAGCTTTTGAAATGGATTATCTTAAAGGAACCTGGACAGCACCCAAAATATTAATAAGTTTAGCAGTACCTCTATTTTTCTTTATGCTTATTATGGCAGCATGGAAAAGAAATTGGAAATGGCTTTTAGGTGTTATCATAGGAGCAGCTGTCCTAAAATTCATTTGGAGTATTGTCTTTAGTGGTGAAGCAGGCATGTCTATTCTAAAACCTGCATTAATAGGTTTGATTGTCTGCATCGGTGGACTAGCTTACTTTTTTAAGAAGTATAAACGGACAGAAAAAAGGTAGGAAATAGCTTGCTCACACCTAATACCTCCAAGCAAATTTATCTACGGATAAATATATTATCGCAGAATTCATTTGATATTGTCTTTGTTATTATTTTTGACATGTTCATCTTTCCTTAAAACATCAAGATGGTATACTTTCTCATGGCTTGAGCATATTTCTGGAAAACTTATGAAAAATAAAAAGAGACTATAATTGTTATAGCCTCTTAAGTTTCGCCTACCTATAAGATAATTACACGACCTGAGTTGTCAAGAATATGGGTAAAGTCATCTGCTCAATTTGATCTAGGAGCTCCTCAAGTTCATCCATGTGGCGGTCTTCGTCGTTTAGAATTTGTATGAGAATATCCCTTGTTGCGTGATCACGCACTTCACCTGCAAGTGCTATGGCATCATTATAAGCTTTGATTGCGCCTTCCTCAGCAGCTCGGTCATATTTAACTTGCGCTGGAACATCCTTTCCAATATGGATCTTACTTAGTTCGGTTACGATTGGTGTTCCGCCGAGAAACAGAATTCTACCTATAAGTTGTTCGGCATGTTTCATTTCCTCTATTGATCGTCTCTCAAAGCCCTCATGTAATTTACCGTAGCCCCAGTCCTCACACATTTCCGCATGTACTATGTACTGATTGATGGCAGCAAGCTCATCCGCAAGCAAAGCATTAAGTGTTTCAATAAGCTTTTGATTTCCTCGCATAAAAATAACTCCTCTCTTTATGGTTGTGTTGCTTTTTTATAGATTTGACTAACCATCTAACTTTCATCTATTAAGAAGGTTAAATGGTCTTGGTGAACTTTTCATTATTACTTATCTTATACCACTTTATAACGAATTAACTCATATTAAATTTATTAACATCTCATTTATTCTCACTCTACTTTAAGAAGAAATCTACTTTTTTGACTAAAATAAATTGCCAGTGCTATCAAGCAAATTCAAACTAATCCAATGTAACAACACAATTTCTCCCTTTTGCTTTTGCCTTGTACAGGGCATCATCTGCCATTTTCAAAATATCTCCAATATCTTTGATATCATTAATGTTATCTCGTAGTGAGGCAACCCCAATACTTACTGTAAAACTTATTTCCTGCTTCCTGTAAACTACTTTTCTCCCTGCTACAATCTCCCGAACCTTTTCCGCTACCATATTTGCTTCTTCCAAAGAAGAGTGCTTTAGAACCACAGCAAATTCTTCTCCTCCTATACGCCCGGAAATATCGGTTTTTCTGAAACTGGCTTTTATTATGCTTCCCATCTCACGTATTATTTCATCTCCTGCAGCATGTCCAAAAGTATCATTGATGTTCTTAAAATTATCTAAATCCATAATCAATAACGATAGTTCCTCATTGTTTTTTCTTGCCAAAACAAACTCCTTTTGTGCCAGATTCATAAATTCTGCTCGATTATAGAGGTTGCTTAAAGAATCTGTAGTAGCCAAAAACTTCAGTTGAT
>JAAYPS010000010.1 GCA_012519655.1 Clostridiaceae bacterium
TATTTCTATGGATGCGGTGGTATTGAGTTCAGCAAGAGTTATGCCTACCTGTATGGCTATTGGAGAGGCTGCTGGGGTGGGAGCTTCTGTTGCTGTAGATAGACAGATAGAACCAGCAAAAGTAGATAGTAGTGAAGTTGCTAAGATATTAAGAGAAAATGGTGCAATACTTAGCTACTAACTAAAAAAGTGCAATATTTAGCAAAAATCTTCTGTTGCTTGAATAATTAATAAAGAATGTGTACTATTAAACTTTAGGGAATACATTAGGTTTAGTTATACAGATTGTAATGAAGAAGATAAAGAAACTATAGAGTGCATTCTGAGAGAAAAAAGATCAAGGAAGTGAAAATGATGTCTGTAACACTGTTTGATGTAGCGAGGGAAGCTGGGGTATCGAAAAGTACGGTTTCTCTGGTTATAAACAACAGTAATGCTGTTAAGCCTGAAACAAAAGCACGGGTATATGATGCTATTAAGAAGCTTAATTATGTACCCAATGTTTCTGCACGAGAACTTACAACTAAGAAAAAACAGGTACTTGGCGCAATTTTCCTTACAAAAAATCTCTCAGAAGGCACTTACTTATTTGATTCAGTTACAGAAACATTTTTTTACGATACTCTTACAGGGATATCACAAGAATTAACTAAAACAAATTACGGCCTTATTACTGAACGCTTTATGATAAAAGAAGAATCTCAGGAGCTTCCTTTAATTATAAAAAACAACCGAGTATCAGGGCTTTTTATTATAGGTGGTCTTACAAACGATGCTTTACTCGATAGTATTATTGAAAGAAAATTGCCTACAGTAATGATCGGGAGCAGGCACCCAAAACTTGATTGGATTGATGTTGATATTAGTAAAGCGGCATATATTGCAGTAAAACATTTAATAGATTATGGTCATAGAGAAATTGCCTTTATAAATGGGCCTGAAGAAAGCAAAACAACCCAGAAAAAGTTTGAAGGATACATTACAGCATTAGAGGAAGCTGGTATAAAACAAGATATGAAACTAGTTCGAAAAGCGGAATTTACCGGATTGAGTGGATATATGGAGATGAAAAATCTATGGTCATCTAAAGTTGGGATGACAGCAGTATTTTGTGCAAATGATAGTATTGCTGCTGGTGCAATGCGCTATTTATATGATATAAATGTTAGAATACCCGACGAATTTTCTGTTATTGGATATGAACATTCGATTATTTCTGAACATGTAATACCTGCATTGACAACTGTCCAGATTTGTAAAGAAGAAATGGGAGTAGAGGGTACCAAATTATTGCTAAGCAGAATGAAAAGGTCTAAAGCAAGCAATAGTAGGATTGTCTTGCAGCCCAAGCTAATTGTTAGAGATTCCGTTGGAAAAAGGTCGTGAGTTAATCCTGTAGTAATCCAATTTAGCTATATAGCTACTGTTGTTGATGGAGTAGCTGTATATAGCCTTGTACATTGGGGGAGGTTTTTGTGTATAAACTGATTATAGTTGAAGACGAAGATATTGTACGCTCCGGTCTTGTAAACGGAACTGATTGGCATAACTTGGGTTTTGAGGTTGTTGGGGCTGCTAAAAACGGTATTGAGGCTTTGGAGATGGTTGACAATTCTAAACCTGATGTTGTTCTAACAGACATACGTATGCCAGACATGGACGGAATTGAGTTAATGAGAATATTAAGGCATCGATATCCTGAAGTTGAAATAATCATATTAAGTGGACACAGCGATTTTGATTATGCTAAGAGTGCTGTAAAATATGATGCCTATGAGTACCTTACCAAGCCAATTGATGAGAAGGAATTCATAAGAACTTTTAAGGAAATAAAGAAAAAGATACGGAACAAAAGACAGGACTATTATACAAAAAAAGGTGATGGTAATGAGTTAGACAAGGACATAATGAGAGATGTTTTCTTATCAGCAGTATTAACAAAACATATTTCAAGTGATCTTATCAGAAAAGGGCTTATAGAACTTGACATAAAAGTTAATGAAAACAGCTATTGTGTTGCGGTTGCACAAATGGATTTTAATAAAGTTGAAATGAATGATGACATTGTAGAGCTATTTAAACATGAGTGCCACAAACATATAGGGAA
>JAAYPS010000139.1 GCA_012519655.1 Clostridiaceae bacterium
CCGGTTTAGTATATTTGAATTCAACAGGCCTCCCTAATTTAAACCTAATACTCTATAATGGGGGTTGCTTTATGACAATTATGCAAAAAGAAGTTACAATAAGCAAAAATAACACATTATTTCGAAGGCTTAAAGCTGACCGTGTGCTGTATCTAATGATAGCGCCTACTATAATCTATTTCATAATATTCCGAGTATTGCCAATCACAAATATGCGGCTTGCGTTTTATACCTTTCGCTCGAGAGGGCCATGGGAATTTGCAGGGCTCAAGTACTTCAAGCAGATTTTTGCTTCACCTGCATTTTACAGCATTCTCAAAAATACTCTCATCATCAGCTTTATGAAGTACATACTTATGTTTCCCTTTGTAGTTATGTTTGCAATTCTTCTTAATGAAATGCAAAACACATCATTAAGGAGGTACGTACAAGTAGTCTCATACCTTCCCCACTTTCTCTCCTGGGTGGTTATCACCGGTATATGGCTTTCTTTTCTGTCTCCTTCAACTGGTGCAGTTAACCAGGTTATAGGTTGGTTTGGGATAGAGGCAGTAGATTTCATGACAAACAAAAAATCAATTAGGTGGGTTTTAGCACTGTGTGAACTATGGCGAAGCATAGGTTGGGATTCTATTATCTACTTTGCTGCTATTGTTGGAATTGATGGAGATTTATATGAAGCCGCAGCAATTGACGGGGCTGGCAGACTTAGTATTATAAGGCACATTATCTTACCTGCTTTGTTCATTCCAATGGCTACAATGTTCATTCTGAATCTGGGTTTCTTCTTGAATGCAGGTTTTGACCAAGTACTCAACTTTTCTAACGATTCTGTTTTAAGTGTTATTGATATTTTGGATACTTACATTTATCGTTTGGGTCTTATAAACGGCCAATATTCACTTGCAACCTCGCTTGGACTTATAAAAGGAGTTGTGGGAGTATTTTTGGTTATGAGTACCCATGTAGTTTCAAAAAAAATCACTGGTATCGGCGTTTGGTAAGGGGGATTACAATTGAAAAAGAAAAATAATGTATTGGCTCAGTTTATAATCACTGTCATCATGATACTGCTGACCCTCACAATGTTAATACCTATACTGAATATATTTGCAAAATCAGTATCCGATCCCATGCTTTCTCCTTCGATGAGCGGTCTGCGTATAATACCTGCGGGATTGAGCACAATTAATTTTCAGATTATATTCAGTCATCAGGTGCTGATACCATCAATTTTCAACTCATTATTGATAACAATCGTTGGCACCACTATCAATATTTTTATGACAACTACGGCAGCTTATGCTCTTGTGAAACCGAATCTACCGGGTAAAAAAATACTCATGATTTTTCTCATCTGTATGATGCTCTTTGATCCAGGATTTGTGCCTGAATATCTCGTTGTTCAGGACCTTAACCTGATGAATTCCAGATGGTCGATCATTCTTGTAACTGCGGTGAACGTATATTACCTTGTTATTATGATGAGATTTTTTGGTGAGGTTCCCCGTGAAATACATGAGGCTGCAATAATTGATGGAGCCGGCCATTTCAGAATCTATTGGCAGATTTATTTCCCACTTGCAAAATCAGGTGTAGCTACTATTACTATGTACTATGCAGTTGCGCGCTGGAATGAGTATTTCCGTTCAGGTATTTACCTATTGGATTCCAAAAAGACTACTCTACAGGTTATACTGCGGCAGTTTGTAGTCATGAATTCTACAGAAACCATTGTCAGGTCATCAGATCTATTAAGTTACAACGAGTTTGCAAAAATCGATGTAAATGCTTTAAAGGCTGCAACAATAGTCGTAGCTATAATTCCCATCCTTATTTTCTATCCTGTAATCTTAAGGTATATCAAAGGTGGGGTTATTTCAGGTGCTGTCAAAGGATAATATCCACAGTACCGAAAGACTTATTAAAAAATCGTATGCTTTGTAAACTCTATTATCAGATCATACGGTTATAATAAACACTTTATTTTTGAAAGTAATTTAAAGGAGGAGTTAAATTTGAAAAGAACACTATTAATTCTGATGTCAGTCTTGATGATTATTTCAGTTTTGACAGGCTGTGGGAAGACACCAGCTCAGACCCCCAGCTCATCAAGCAACCCGCCCGAAACAAAAGGTACCAGTGAAACCCAGGGGATCGGAACTCCCGATAATCCCGTTAAGGTTACAATTCTGGAAAAGGATGTTTCTCCATCTGATCCTAATGTACAGGCATTCGCCGAAGCCATTGAAAAAGGCATGGCAGCTCAGGGCAACTATGTTGATATCGAATATCTTGAAGCCCCTGCAGGTAAATACATAGAGGTGGTTCCCATTGCATTGAGAACTGGACAATACACTCCGGATATCGTATATTTTCAGAATGGCGTTGAACTCCCTCTTGTTCATGAAGGCCTGCTTGAGGATCTGACCCCTTATATCGAGAACTCTACACATGTTAAGGCCAATTTAGAAGCCTACAACTGGGCAAGACTGGAAAAATACCCGTACCTTCTTTGGATAGCTCCACCAATGACTTATGTTCCTTATATCAGAGGCGACTGGTTCAGTCAACTTGATGTAAAGGATGATTTCCTTGCGGATCCCTCAATTGATAATTACTACAGGTTATTTAAGGAATTAAAGGAAAAAGGATTTGCAGAATACCCGCTTACAACTGATAACAACAAACTTCGTCTCGAAGGCGTCTTTAACCACGCTTTTGGCATTACTTCCACCATAATGAAAGATGGCGACAATTACATTTTCTATCATGTTTCCGATGGTGAGAGGGCAAAACTTGAGTGGCTACATAAACTCTATGAAGAAGGCCTGTTTGATCCCGAGTTTATCACAAATACGTGGGACGTTATGGAGCAGAAATTCTATGAAGGAAAGAGTGCTGTAATTTCGGGTAGAGCCGGGGACGTAGGGCAAATTCATGATACTAAAATGATTCAGACCAACGGAGAAGGGTCTGCACTAGAAGTACTCCCACCAGCAAAGGGAGTAAGCTGGGCATACGCTTCTGTCGATGTTACAAGAGAACCTCGCGGGTTTGCAATTTCTGTTGATTCTAAGGTTAAAAATGCAGCTTTCGCAATATTTGAATATATCAGCAGTCCTGAGGGCAGAGTCCTTGACAGACTCGGTATTGAAGGTATCCATCATAAGGTTGAAAACGGCAAAACTATCCTCACTGAAGAATTTTCATCCTGGTGGGCACTCTTCTTTGAGTCCGTCAAAACGTTTGATCCAAATCCACCTATGGAAGGCTCAATCTATACTCCAGCAGCAGCAAAATCCCTTGACATGATCATGGAATACTATGCAGAGGATGTTAACATCATCATCCCTGAAGAGCTTGCTCCAAAATGGGATGCCATGATAAATCTATATAATGAATACTACGCTGACATTATCAGGGGAGTTAAACCTGTAAGCTCCTTTGATCAGTTTGTTAAAGAGTGGAATGCTGCAGGCGGAGACGAATTTAGCAGTTATCTTGCAGAAATTCTTCAATAAATAAGTTTCGGAACAACAGGTACAGGCATAGTCCTGCCTGTTGTCTCCTTTTAATTTGATTACAAACTGGATTAGCATAGAAAGGATATTTACATGATACCAAAAGCAGAATTCATAAAAGACAAAAACAAAATAATTGACAAGGCAATCGGAAGCCTTTGCGGACTTGCCATTGGCGATTCTTTTGGCGATGCTGCAAGAAAACCTGACAATCAGATTAATTATGGATTTATAACAGATTTCAATAAAGGAGCATCCTGGAGTACAGATGATACTGAGTTTGCTCTTTTGACAGCAAAAATTCTTATCGATTGCAATGGAAATCTTACCAGCAATGCTGTTGTAGACGCATGGCTTGAACATGTTGCAACCCAGGACGAACTAAAAAGAGGTGGAGCCAGTGAAGTTGAAGCTTCAATAAATCTTCGTCGTGGCTTGCGTCCTCCCCTTTCAGGGAAATTTAACAGTTATTTCACCAGTGATGGTGCTGCAATGCGCATATCTCCAATTGGAATCATATGTGCCGGTGATCCCGAGAAGGCTGCAGCGATGGCTGAAATAGATGCAAGTATCAGTCACTACCAGGATGGTATCTGGGGAGCTCAGGCAGTAGCCGCTGCTGTTTCGGTGGCTATGGTTGACGGTACAATTGACGAGATCATCGATGCTGCATTGAGTGTTATTCCTGATGACTCATGGTTCTATTATACCTTTAACAAGGCTTTGGAGATTGGTAACAGAGCTGGTAAATCTCTAGCTGATGCATGGATGCCTCTCCATGATGAGCTTTGGTCAAGCTACCGTGCAACGGTTGCCGAAGCTGTTTCAGAAGCCTTCGGTGTGCTGAATATTGTAAATAACACATTCAAAAATGGTGTTATTGCAGCAGGTAACTTTGGTCGTGACGCTGATACTATCGGAGCTATTGTGGGCGCAGTTCTAGGGGCCAAGTATGGCGCCTCTCAAATTCCTGAAAAATGGATCGAAAAGACAAGATACCCAACAGGAACTTGCCTTCTCTTTACAAAAGGTATAGATATTATAGAAACTGCGAAAAAACTTGCAGAACTAGCAGTTTAATTTCAGCATTAACAGTGTGGGGGTAAAGGAATGGCATGGTTCATAGTCACATTTATTATTGGCTTGACAGGTGCACTGATATGTTACAAATTGAAGGTAAAAGGCGGGTTGATGATAGGTTCACTATTGGCGGTTGCGCTGTTTAACATTTTTACTGATCTGGCATATTTCCCGCTTCCTGCCAAAATATTTGCCCAGATAATTTCAGGTGTATTCATAGGAATACAGGTAAATAAAAAAAATCTGGTAGGTCTTAAGAAAATGGTTAAGCCTACACTTTTTTTATTAGGGGGGTTACTTTTAATAAATATATTTCTGGGCTTCGTAATATATTCTTTATCTGATTGTAGTCTTATGACTGCGTTATTTGCAGCGGTTCCCGGCGGAGTAGCAGATATCAGCATAATTAGCAATGATATGGGTGCAGACACATCCATAGTAGCAGTTTTCCAGCTGTTTCGTATGATAACTGTCATTACCTTTTTCCCTACGCTTATTTTTCCGGTATCCAAGTATGTTTTAAAGCGCTGGCCACAATCTGACAATGAACAGTATCATATAGAAACTAAAGAGGCTTTTGATGATACTGGCAGAGAAAAAACAGTAGAGCATCCAGTAAAAAAAGCCGCACTAACTCTTCTTGTAGGCTTTGTATTTGGTATACTGAGTACATTTCTCAATATTCCCGCAGGACCACTATTATTTTCTACTCTTTCTGTATCGGCTCTTAGTTTATGGAAAGGCATGGCCTATGTGCCCTACATTGTAAAGCGCTTTGCAATGATAGTAGCGGGAGCCTTTGTGGGTAGCAGCTTTGTAAGGGAAAATCTTAATGGTATATCAGACCTTATCCTGCCAATGATACTCCTTGTTGCAGGTTACACAGTGTTCTGTCTGTTTCTTGGTATTCTTATGAGCCGACTTTTTAAAATTGATATTACAACAGCACTGTTTTCATGTACTCCAGCAGGAGCCAGTGATATGGCGCTTCTTGCAACAGATTTGGGAGCAGCAGGTCCGCAGGTTGCACTGCTTCAGCTTGCAAGGCTATTCTGTGTTATAACCATCTTCCCCAGAGCAATCGAACTCGTGGTTTGGATTTGGAACATATTTAACTAAAACTTCAACATATAGGTGCATCCAACCTACGCTGCCTTTCAGGAAACTATAGTTTATTTGACATTTAGATGAAACAAATACAAAAACATTATAAAAAATATTGTAATAAAAATACCTTTCTGATAGAATTAACTCAGATAATAAATCTCGGTAACGTTAGTAGTCACATCTGAATTAGAACTCAAAATTTCACAGACTGAGTGATCAGGCTGATACCCTTGACAATTGATTAATCTAAACACACAAAAGTAAATAATTATAACCCATAGTAGCGATACTACTTATGGGAAAAATAATGGGAGGTAGGAATATGGATTATATGAAATTGTTTACTCCTTTTAAAATTGGTAAAATGGAAGTGAAGAACAGAATTGTAATGTCTCCCATGGGGCTTAACGCTGCTCATCCAGATGGAAGAATTGACGATGAGGAAATACATTATTTTGAAGAGCGTGCCCGTGGTGGTGTGGGCCTTATTATTATGGGCTGTCAATTTTTGACCGAAGAGCTTGCACAAGGTTCTCTTGAAGGATACCTTGATAAGACACATGTTATACCTCAGCTTACCAATCTCTGTGAATCAGTTCAAAAGTATGGCACTAAAATTTCTGCCCAATTAAGTTGCGGGACCGGTAAGAACGCATTTAGCAATATGTTGAATGATGTCCCAGTATCAGCTTCTCCAATCCCGTCAATGTTTAATCCTGATTTGTTATGTCACGCCTTAACAGTTGAAGAAATACAGGAGATAATGAAACAATTTCATTTCTCTGCAACATTGCTTAAGAATGCCGGATTCGATGCTATAGAAGTTCACGCACATGCTGGGTATTTAGTGGATCAATTCATGTCCGCAGTGTGGAATAAAAGAACTGATGAATATGGTGGTACTCCGGAAAAGAGGATGAGATTTGCAATTGAGATAGTCCAGTCGATAAGGGACGCCGTGGGACCCGACTTCCCCATTTTATTTAGAATTGCCTGCAAGCATCATTTTGAAGGGGGACGTACTATTGAAGAAACACTTCCAATGCTCAAAATGCTTGAGGATGCTGGAGTCGATGCCCTTGATATTGACAGTGGAAGCTATGAAAACATTGAATACATTTTTCCTCCCGCATACCTCGGGGATGCATGTATGGAAGATGTTTGTGAACCAACAAGAAAAGCCGTAAGTATTCCGATACTGAATTCAGGCAATCATACACCCGAAACAGCAGTCAGGCTTATAGAATCAGGAAACGCCGATTTTGTAATGTTCGGGCGTCCGCTTATAGCAGATCCTGAAATCCCTAAAAAATTGCTTAAGGGAAAAAGGAAGGAAGTACGTCCATGTATACGTTGTAATGATGACTGCATAGGCAGAATAATTACTCGGCTCACTAAGATAAGTTGTTCTGTAAACCCGATTGCAGGTTTTGAAGGGCGTATAATAGACAATAAGGCTGAAGAAAGCAAAAAAGTGGTTGTAATCGGTGGAGGGCCTGGAGGGATGGAAGCAGCCCGTAGCGCAGCTATGGCTGGACACAGTGTAATACTGTTTGAAAAGGATAATTCTCTTGGAGGCCAGCTAAAAAGTGCTGCAACTCCTGACTTTAAATCGCAACTGCGTGAGCTGGTTGAATGGTATAAACATCAAATGGTAATTCTTAATGTAGATGTGCGACTAAACACAGAAGTATCAGAAGATCTGCCTGAACTTGTCGAAGCCGACGCAATTATAGTTGCAACTGGTGCTACTCCTCTGATGCCCGAGATTAAAGGAATAGAAAACGCCGTTGATATAATATCAGCTCATATAAATCCAGAGAGGCTGAAAGGTGAAAAAATAATCTATTGTGGAGGAGGGCTGTCTGCTTGTGACAGTGCCCTTGAAACTGCAATGAAAGGAAAGAAAACAATTATCGTAGAGATGCTTGATGAAGTTGCTGTTGACGATCACTTTATTAATAAAGCAGCTCTTATTCCAATGCTGAATCAATATGGTGTTGAAATTTATACCGGACATAAAGTAATTGAAATAGCACCTAATGGTGTTAAAACCTTAACAAAAGACGGCCAGGAAGTATTTATTGAAGGAGATACCATGGTTGCAGCGCTAGGTATGAAGGCTAATAATACAATTGCTGAGAAAATAGCTTCAAAATATCATATAAAGACACGTGTAATCGGCGACTGCGAAAAGGTTGGAAGAGTGGGTAACGCAATCCGTTCAGGATTCTATGCAGGCCGTTATATAGAGTAATGTCTTGGGACGGTTCGAGACCCATCAAAAATGATATATAAATAATGTAAAAATTTCTATAATATACTACAAAACAATATCAAAAAACCCCTTTGTATGGTATAACGTTGCTGACAAAACACTTACCAGAAAGGGGTTTTAGTATACTTAAGGATGAACCTAAGCAAATAACATACTATAAATATATTCAACAAAATCCCAGAAATTCAAATACTAAAGTCATTAATAATGTAGTTATTTAATTCTATTGAGGGGGTTTTTCAGTGGTTTCGAGTATCCCCCTATTTTTTTCTAAAAATAAGAGTATACCAACACAAAAGAACCGTCCCCTTGTGCTGCACAAA
>JAAYPS010000140.1 GCA_012519655.1 Clostridiaceae bacterium
AAATGGGTAGCCTCTTTTTAAATCTGTTACATTTTTCAGATCTGTTTTATTAAATTTATCAATCCTTGATCAGGACCCGATGAGTAAACAGGCTCGTATAAATCTCCTAGCTTTGAAAGTCTTGGTAGTATATTTTTTATTGTAAAACATTTGGGAAGTATACCCTTTTCTACCTCTTCCCACAAAATAGGCGCAGAAACATTAGCGGTTTTTGTAGCTCTTGGCGAATACGGACAAATAATTGTTTTGCCTTTCCACATCTGCAAATAATCAAAATACAACTTTCCACCTCTCTCACTTATTTTGCGCTCAATAGTAAAAATATTCGGATATTTTTGTGTAAAATATTGTGCAAAAAACTCATTGGCTTTCCTTGCAACATTATAATCAAAATCTCTACCGGTGGGTATTGCGATTTGTAAACCTGTCGCGCCAGACGTCTTGCAATAGCCATTAATTCCCAATTCCTTTAAGGTATTATATATAACAATTGCAGCTTCTGCCACTTGAGAAAATGGTTGACCATCAGAAGGATCTAGATCAAAAACCAGTGCATCAGGATTATTTGAGCTTTTTAATGAGTTGAATGGTATGTGAAACTCTATTGCTGCCATATTACCCATCCATAAAAGTGTCTCAATGGAGTCTATGATAATATAGTCGATATCCCCAATTGTTTTTTGCTTTACAAAGTCAGGTGCATGAGAAGGTTTATTTTTCTGGTAATATGATTTACCTTCTACCCCATCAGGATAGTGAATTGTGGTAATGTTTCGGTCTGTTGTATATTTCAGGATATAATCAGATAATTCATATAATTTCTTAGCATATTCCATCTTTGTAATACCCACATCAGGAAACAGCATCTTGTTTGGATTTGATAGTTGTAATGTTGGCTTACTCAAAATATATCTCCTTGTAGTAGCTAAGTCTCATTAACAGTACCAGAACATAACTCGATGTTATAAACATACTCACATTATTTAAGAAAATTCTTTGAAACCCACCAACACGGGATGCCTTAGGCTTCCATTTTCCTCTCTTTCTAAATATGAGACTAGAACATTTAAGACAGGCTTAATCCAAATGATGTCATCTGTGTTTTTATTCAGATCGAGCGAGGATGTTTCTTGTTTAAGTTGTTGGAGTGAATTAAATAAAATTGTCCGGTCTTTATACGATAAACCCGAGGAAACACTACCAATCGGAACAAGGCTCCCCTGCTTGTATTCTCCAATAACAAGCGACTTAACCTCATTATCTTTAACCTTCAAACCACAAACAGTTGCAATAATCTCTTTGGCTATCTTGGTTTTGAACCAGCTTCTGTGCTTTTTTCCACTAATATATGGACTGTTAATATCCTTCGATACAATACCCTCCATGTTTTTTTGTTTCATTTTTGAAAACAGGGTGTCACCTTCTTCATAGTCAGAAACAATGTGTATCATTCCTTCACTTTTTAACGTTGATTCTAAAATCTCTTTTCTTTTAAGTAAGGGTAATTCTCTAAGATCCTTACCGTCCTTATAAAGTATATCAAACACCATATACTGCACCGGGAACTTTTTTAAATACTGCTTTAGTCGCTCCTGCCTTCTAATGCGTTCTCTGGACATTATGTTATGAAAAGAGGGCTTGCCATGCTCATCAAGTACTATTAGCTCACCATCAAGTATCGCTTGTTTGCACTTTTGAAGTATAATCCTCTCGGTTATATCAGGATACCACTGACATCTTTCCCTACGGCTTTTGGTATATAGATTTATATTATTGTCTTCTATATAACATAAACCTCTTATTCCATCCCATTTCACTTGATGAATCCATTGACTCCCCTGCTTAATAGTATCTATTAGCACTGGCTCCATTGGTATAATCCAATCCATCCTTATCCAACTTTCCCTGCAGTCTTCTTTCTAGCAGTACTTTTCTTTGGGCTTTTCTTCTTTGTTTCCTGCAAACTTGCCTTCAATGCTTCCATCAAATCAATAACATTTTGCTTCGGAGCTTCGGGCGCAACTTGTATGTCTTTGCCCTCTATTTTCTTTTGTATCAATTCTGTAAGAGCTGTATTATAGTCGTTTGTGTATTTCTCAGGTTCAAAGCTTGATGTGAGATTATCAATTAGCTTCACAGCAATATCCAACTCCTTTGCATTTGCTTCAGTTATTTCCGGTAGCCCCGGAATTTGTGCTGTAGGACGGACCTCTGCCGGATAAAACAGCGTTTCCATTACAAGAACATCTTTGTAAATGCGTAATGCTGCAAGAGTTTCCTTTGACCTAATGGTTACTCTTGCAATTGCTATTCTCCCTGTATCCTTCATAGCCTGGCGAAGGAGGTTATACGCCTTTGAACCAGTATCCTGCGGAGATAAATAATATGTTTTATCAAAATAAACTGGATCTATTTCTACTAGGTTTACAAAATCAAGAATTTCAATATTTTTCTTGTCTACTTTACCTTTAATGGATTCAAAATCCTCTTCAGATAAAACCACAAAATGCCCCGTTTCATATTCATAGCCACGTACAATCTCATCTTCGGTTACTTCAACATTACAGTTAGAGCAAAACTTTTTATAATTAATGGGTGTATTACAAGTTCTGTGGAGGTATCTAAACCTTATATCTTTATTTTCAGTAGCAGTAAACATCTTTATTGGGATATTTACAAGACCAAAACTTATAGCTCCCTTCCATACGGTATGCATTGTTTCCTCCTTTAATGGGAATTTAGTATTCTAATCTCAGTCTTTAGTTTCGTTATTTTTTTGATGTTTTATGCTTTGAAATTTACATGCTAAACGAAATGTATATAACACCTTGACAAACTAACAGGTGTTAGTTAAAATCAAACTAATGATTGTTAGTTAACTTTTGTTTTAGATTCATATATTAGGGCACAGGTAATATAAATATGAGATTGCTTAGCTATCAAGGATGACAGCTTCTCTACTCATAGAGTAAATATAATGTCATGAGCCATTAATTTCTTCAGTTAATAAATGTGAGCTGAATATAGATGTATTGGCAAATAGTATTACGGGGAGGGTTGCTATTGAAAACCAGAGAAAAAATTATATATGAGGCTTTATCGCTGTTTTCTGTTAAAGGATATGATGCTGTTACCATTAGAGAAATTGCTGCATCAGTTGGAATTAAGGAGAGTTCAATATACAACCATTTTAAAAACAAACGGGATATTTTAAACAAAATTATTGATGAGACACTTAATAGATACTATCAGACTTTAGAAAATGTCCAATTGCCAAATTCAGATGATGATAATGTTTCAGCGTTATACAACAACATTACCGATGAAGAGTTTTTAGATATATGCACCAAAATCTTTTTGTTTTACCTAAAAGATGATTATATATCGAAATTGAGGCGTCTGTTAACCATTGAGCAGTATGGTAATAAAGAGATATGCGAAACTTTTAGATATGTCTTCATCGATAGGATTTTAGAAACTCAAAGACAAGTATTACAGAATTTTATCGATTCTGGAAGATTTATCGCTGGTGATGCGTACACTATGGCTTTGCACTTCTATTCCCCCGTGTTCTTGCTACTGTATAGATATGATAACTGTCCAGAAAATGAAGAGCAAGCAATCAATGCGCTTAAAATGCATGCTAGCCAGTACAATGCCATTTATCGTAGATATCCCATAGAAAGAGAGGAAACGAATTCATGAATGAAAACAAACGTAGTAGATTTTTAGCCCTAAGGACCCTTGCACTGTCTGGAGTTATAGCTGCAATCTTTTATCTAGGTCATGTTATTGGAGGACGGATTGTTTGGATTGATTACAATCCTTTAGCCCAACCAATTAGCGATCTTACAGCAGCCACATCCATTAGCCAGCCGGTAGCTTCAAAAATTCTCTTGGGATACGATTTCTTTAATTTACTTTTCTGTGGAGTGCTTCTTGTCTATTTTAGAAGGTTCTTACCTATTAATAAGATATTTTACAGTGGCTTGATTTTAAAAGCATTAGCCGAACTACTTTCTACATTCGGATATAAGCTCTTTCCTTTAGCAGATACAACCTGGGAAAATTCATTTCAAAACACCATGCACTATGCTATTACAGCCGTTATTGTATTCAGTTACATAGTTTTATCAATTCTCTTAGCCTTTGGTTTATCAAAAGCAAAAAAATATCCGAAAATGACTCGTTTTTTGAAGTTGTTTAGTATTATTTTTATTACATCAGGTTTTTTTACAGTTTTAGCAGCTCAAGTTCTGCCATCCTATGTGGGGTTGATTGAGCGTGTGAATTTGTACTCATTAATGATTCTAAATGTTGTGTTGGCACTTTGGATGCACAACACAAAGAACACAG
>JAAYPS010000141.1 GCA_012519655.1 Clostridiaceae bacterium
ATTACACTTGACCCAGATAAGGGCTTCTTCCTAAATGGACAGAGCATGAAATTAAATGGTGTTTGCGAGCATCATGACCTGGGTGCTCTTGGCGCGGCATTTAACGTAACAGCATTAAAAAGAAGGTTTTCTTTACTTAAAGAAATGGGTGTTAATGCTGTGCGAACAGCACACAACATGCCAGCTCCAGAGCTGATGGATTTAGCAGATGAAATGGGATTGCTTGTTATATCAGAAGCTTTTGATATGTGGGAGAGATCTAAAACTACATATGATTATGCAAGGTTTTTCAGACAATGGGCTCATAAGGATGTTAAAAGCTGGGTGATGAGAGATCGAAACCATCCTAGCCTTATAATGTGGAGCATTGGTAATGAAATATATGATACTCATGCCGATGAAAGAGGCCAGGAAATAACACAGATGCTCAAGAACTATGTTAGGGAATTTGACCCAAAAGAAAATGCTGCAATTACTATAGGCTCAAACTATATGGCGTGGGAGAACGCTCAAAAATGCACTGATATTCTGAAGATTGCAGGTTATAATTATGCAGAGCATTTATATCATAAACATCATAAAGAGCATCCCGATTGGGTTATATTTGGTTCTGAAACATCTTCAGTTGTGCAAAGCAGGGGTGTCTATCATTTCCCCTATGAGAAATCCATTCTAACTGATGAAGATGAACAATGCTCTTCTCTTGGTAATAGTAGAGTTAGTTGGGGAGCAAAGTCGCAAGAGGCATGTATTATTGCTGAAAGAGATGCACTTTTTTCTCTGGGGCAGTTTCTATGGACTGGGTTTGACTACATTGGGGAACCAACACCGTATCATACAAAGAATTCATACTTTGGGCAACTTGATACAGCAACATTTAAAAAGGATTCATTCTATTTTTATCAAGCTGCGTGGACTGATTATAAAACAAATCCTATGATACATATTTACCCTTACTGGGATTTTAACAAAGGTCAGATAATTGATGTAAGAGTATGCTCAAACGCACCGCATATCGAGCTTTTGTTAAATGGAGAATCCATGGGCACTTACGATATTGATACTAAACATGGCAATCAGCTTGTAGGCTGGTGGAAGATTCCATACCAGGAAGGCGAGCTGAAAGCAATAGCATACGATGAGGCAGGAAACATTATTGCAGCAGATGTTAAAAAGTCATTTAAAGATGCAAAAAGTATCTGTTTAAATCCCGACAAAGATAAACTAATTGCTGATGGACTTGATTTAATTTTCGTTGAGATCACTGCAGAAGATGAAGATGGTAATAAGGTTGAAAATGCAAATAACCGAGTACAAGTTAGTGTTTCAGGAGCGGGTCGCCTAATTGGTCTTGACAACGGAGACAGCACTGATTATGACCAGTATAAAGGGTTTAGCAGGAGGTTATTTAACGGAAAACTTATGGCTATTATTGCAGCAACAAAACAGCCGGGTGAAATAATAGTTGAAGTAACCTCTAAAGGATTAAACAGCAGTACTATTAAACTTGAATCAATACCTGCAGCAGAAGGAGTAAACAAGGCCATTGCTGCAAATACATCGAATAAAGAAATGCCGTGCAACATGGGTGTTGCTGATGAGATACCTCTTAGAAAAATTGAGATCATTACTCATTCGGGTCAAGTGATTGAGCCCACTATGAAAGAGCTTTCTGTAGAGGCAAAACTCTACCCTCAGAATACTTCATATAAAGAAGTAGAGTGGACTGTGGTTAATGATATTGGTATAAAATCTAATATTGCCAGAGTAGATTCTAATGGTCTTAAGGCTACGGTAACTGCTTTCGGTGATGGAGAATTCCGTATTCGCTGTTCAAGTAAAAATGGTACCGAAAAAACTAAACTCATATCAGAGTTAGAAATTAAAGCAACAGGGCTTGGTGTTGCATATATAAACCCGTATGAGTTTGTGTCTGCAGGGCTTCATGATTACAGTAAAGGTGAAATAGGTAGCGGGAACGAACAAGGAGTTACCACAAGTAGAGAGGAAGAGGTTCAATTCGGATTTAGCAGTATTGATTTTGGTACCGAGGGTTCGGATACCATCACTATTCCAATATTTGCTTTTACAAATGAAAAATATCCATTCCAGATATGGGAAGGTATTCCTGGTGAAGAAGGAAGCCTGTTATTAGCAGATGCAATATATCAAAAAGAAAGTAAGTGGAATGTATATCAAGAAGAAACTTATAAACTATCAAAGAAACTTCGCGATATTAGCTCCATATATTTTGTATTTCATGAAAAGGTGCACGTAAAGGGATTTGTTTTTGAAAAACAGAGTAGGGCATTTGAGAAAAACTTGTCGATAAACTGTGACAATATATATGGGGATAGTTACCAAATAAAAGGTGATAGAATTGAAGGCATAGGAAATAATGTATCGTTGGAGTTTAACAACATGGACTTCGGCGATAATGGTGCATCGAAAATAATTATTTCAGGTAGATCATCAATTGATAACACAATACATATTAGGTTTAAGAGCCATGATGGAGAAATAAATCAGTTAATCGAATTTGACAGTGTAGATGAATATACCGAGAAAGTTTTTGATTTAGACAAAGTAACGGGTAGTCAGGATGTAACGTTCCTGTTTTTACCAGGTTCTAATTTCGACTTCGCTTGGTTTAGGTTTGAGTGATAAGGATAAGTCTATAGAGGTAAGAAGACTTAAAGGAATGTTAAAAATGAGGTGTATATGATGCTAAAAATTTCAACTGAGGATCAGCAATGGGTGGATACGGTTTGGGAAAAAATCAAAATCAAAATGAATTTTGTAAGCAAAAAAACCGCTGGGAAAATACCATATACTACAGTCAATGGTACATATGACGATAAGTTTCTTGAGGATCCAGCATGGTGGACAAATGGATTTTGGTCAGGGATTTTGTGGCTAATGTATAGTGAAACAGGCAACGAGCAATATAAGACCTTGGCTGAAGAAGTTGAAACTCGCATGGATGAAGTTCTGTATGGATTGGATGGAAGTTTTGAAGATTTGTATCACGATGTTGGATTCATGTGGATGCTACTAAGTGTAGCCAATTACAGACTAACATGTAATCCAAAATCAAGGGTACGAGGCTTAATTGCTGCAAACCATTTAGCAGCAAGGTTCAATATTAATGGAGGATTTATCACGGCTTGGAATAGTAAAGAGCGTGAAGGCTGGTCGATAATAGATACCTTGATGAACCTTCCTTTATTGTATTGGGCAACCGAAGAAACAGGATACACCCGCTACCGCCAAATTGCACAGGCTCATGCAGATAAAACTGCAGAAAATGTTGTGCGCGACGATGGTTCAGTTACTCATATTGTTGAATATGATTGCGAGAAGGGGGAAGTAATTAAAACTCTCGGTGGGCAAGGGTATGGAGAGGGATCCTCATGGTCAAGAGGTCAAAGTTGGGCCATTTATGGATTTGTTCTCTCCTATATACATACACTTAACCAATCATATTTGGATATTGCTAAAAGAGTAGCCCATTATTTTATCGCATGCATATCTGATACATATATTCCCAGAATTGATTTTAGAAGTCCGGAAGAACCAGTATATATTGATACTACAGCAGGTGCTATTGCAGCGTGTGGCATGATAGAAATATCAAAGCACGTGCCTGAGCATGAAAAGAACCTGTATTTACGCTCCGCAATCAACATACTAAAGGCTTTAGAAAAAGAGCAGTGCGACTGGACAGTCAAAAAAGATTCAATATTACAAAACGGCTCAGAATCGTACTCGAGTGGAAGACATAAAAGCATAATTTATGGAGATTACTATTTTATCGAAGCCATTTTAAAGTTAAAAGGGTCTGGAATTAGTTTTTGGTAGATAAAAGTAGCATTAAAACCAAGTGAAGATAAAACAGGCTTATATCCTCATAGTCAAAACTAGGGGCTTTACACCTAATTATGGTAAGGAATGTTTATATTGCTTCTTCACTACCTTTTATTTTATTAGCATATGCACTGGGCGTCATTTTTGTATATCTTTTAAAAAGCTGGCTCAAATACTGAGGGTTGTTACCACAACCTACTTTTTCGGCAATTAGATATATTTTTTCATTTGGGTTTTTACGCAACATTTTTTTTGCATTTTCAACCCTTACTTTACCAAGAAAGGTAGAGAACTTTTCGCCAGTTATTTTGTAAAACTGCCTACTCACATAGTCCACGTTCATAAAAAGATGTGTTTCGGCGATATGTTTAAGTGTTAGTGATGGATCTGAAAAATTTTCTCGAGTATATTCAATGCACTTCTTAACAAATCCTGCTGAAGTGTGTTGAAGTTCTGTTATTTTGTTTATTTGCTCACTTATATATTCCAGATGGCATTCTAAAAAATCTTGTATGTCTTTTACCGTTCTAGCACAATTTAATTGGCAATAGTGGGTTGAGGGATCGAACAGATTATCATAAGAATACCATATATTGGTAACAAAGCTTAAAGCAACAGCCTTGGCATAATCAAAATCAATATTTTTGTTAATTATAATAAATAAATCTTTCAGTATATCATCACTCGACCTTTTCTTTTCTACAAACTCGTTACTTAAATTACTAATTTTCTTAAAAATGTAGCTTGGTATTATGTAATTTTTCTTTTCGCGTAAATCTTTTTTTACCTGCTCTACGGTGTTGATGATTGTTTCTTTACTACATGGTTTTAATGTGTAATGTTTTACATTCAACTTCATGGCGGTACGAGCATATTCAAATTCACTATACCCTGATAGTATAATGAATTCTATATCTTTATTAAGCTGTCTGATTTTCTCTATGAGCTCAAGTCCTGAAAAGACAGGCATCCTGATATCTGTCATTACTATATCAGGGTTTTCATCTATTATCATATCCAATCCTTCAATGCCATTCGCACATAAACCGATTAGCTCTATACCCAGGCTATTCCAATCGATTTGAGAGCCTATAGTTTCACGTATTATTTTTTCATCATCTATAATAATGAGTTTATACATTTATGCCTCCTTGGTATCACTTATAATCTTTGGTAATTTTACTCTGACAACAGCCATGTTCTCTTCATTTGAGACAGTTAAACCGTATTTGTGACCGTAAGCGAGTTGAAGCCTGTCATGAATATTACGTAGTCCAATACCAAACCCCTGTGGAACAATATGTCGTTCTTTTATTTTTTCAATAATATTATCTTCGAATTCAGAGCCAGTATTTTTAACTGTAATACATATATCATCATCTATTTGCTCTACTAAAATATAAATATAACATATATCCATAATTTCTTCTAATGCATACTTGATGGCATTTTCAACCAATGGTTGTATGGTTATCTTCGGTATAGAACACGTAAGGAGTTTTTGGTCGGCATCAATAAAATACACTAAACGATTTTCATAACGAATTTTTTGTATTGTCATATAGTTGTTTACCAATTCAAGTTCACTTTGTATGGTAACGATGTCTTTACGCTCGAGTGTGCTTCTTAGTGTGCTTCCCAATGCACGAACAAGTTCAGCAATTTTTGTCTCACCAGCCGATTCACTGTACCAGTTTATTGTTTCTAAGGTATTGTATAAAAAATGCGGGTTGATTTGTTGCTCAAGTTGCTTAAATTGCGCATCTTTAAGTAGAAGCTGTTTAACGTAATTATCATTTATTAGTGTACGTATTTGATCTGCCATTTTATCAAATTGTCGATGAGCTTTGCCCAATTCGTCGGTGCGTTTTGAGTAATCATACCCTACATCTATAGATTCAAATTTACCACTACTGTAGATCTCCATCTTTTTGACCAGCGTATCAAAATGCAGTGTAATAGAATCAAGTATACGTTTACTCGAAAACAGTACTAAGGTAGCAATTAAAATAATAGAAATAGATGTGAAAATATATGCTGATCGTAAAAGAGCATAATGTTCATAGTGTGCCATATAGAAATATCTGACATTTAATCGCTCGAATTTTCGTTCAAGAACAAAGTAATATTTTTTATCTATTTTTGTTATTGTATAATTACCACCAATATTGAGTATTTTCTCTGAAGCTTCAGTCGGCAACTCTTGAGAAGAAAAAAGCACTTCATTGTCATTAGCCAACAATAGTATATTTGGATATGGGGTGGTGCTTTCTCTTGAGAGTTCTTTTAAAAGCCTATCTAAATTGAGACGTACAACCACAACGCCGTGATTTACAAATTCATAATCATCAATAGTATGTATAACTCTTGTCAAAAATATGCCTGTATTATCTTCATCAAGCAAGCAGTACTCCACAGCACCATTCTTATTCAATGCGATCTCATTAAGGTATTCCCTAGAGTTTTCTTTGATCATAGATGCAATAGGGTAATACCTTGAATAACGTATAACTTTGTTATCCTGGTCGCTATATTTGCCGTTTGGCCATACATATATGTAAGATATGTATTTATTATTGTTGCTGTAATTTGCCAGAGTTTTTGTTATTTCGCCTGCTTTATTAAATTCAATACTCGCAGTGGGATCTTGTACATAGTTTAGTAAAACTTGATCCTCAGCCATTAGTGTAGTGGTACTTGTAGCAGTATCAATAATACTGTCAAGTCTTTCTGCTGCATATCCCATGGCTTCAGATGTTGAGTTCAAAAGCATTTCATAGCTTAAATGCCAAAGTAAAATAGTGATCAAAATTGAGATAGCGCATATGAACATAATTGCGAAGGTTAGCATATAAAGCAGTTTGATTTTTAATGATTCTGGTTTTAGCATTTTTGGAATTATAGGCATTCTACGCAAATTACCCTCTCCGATTTGTTGTTGACTGTGAATGATTCTATTAAATAATACCACGCATAAAAAACCTATGCAATTGTTTATTTAATTGCAAAACCACAAACACTTAGAACGAATATAATAGGTGATAACTTACAATGAGATGCTTTTTTTATGCATACTTTTTAGCAATCCGAGCTAAAAATCAGAAAATCAAAAGAAAAGTCGGTTTTTTAATGAATAAACACAGTTTTATTATATTTAGAAATAATTAAAGTCATGTTAAGATTAAGTTAAGTTAAGCGTTATCTTAATTTTATCAAGAAGACACATTTGGAATCATTTAAAAAACAATACTAGGAGCGAATTATGAATATTAACACAGTAAAAAACAATCAGGCTGTAGAAACCGTAAAAAATCGTCCTGGCTATTGGCGTCAGCTCCGCAAGGATATTATTAAAGATCGATGGTTATATGTATTACTATTTCCAGGTGTTATTTGGTATATAATCTACAGATATCTGCCCATGCTAGGTCTCTCAATTGCTTTTTTTGATTTTAATATTGTAAAAGGGATATCGGGTAGCAAATTTGTGGGTTTTGAATATTTTAGATACATTTTCTTTGAACATCGCAATTTTTGGCAGCTTGTTGAAAACACCCTTGCAATTAATGTAATAAAGTTAGTTTTCTACTTCCCTATACCAATTGTTTTTGCAATAATGCTAAATGAAATTATGAGCGTTAAATATAAAAGAACTCTTCAAACGTTGATATACCTACCTCACTTTGTATCGTGGGTGGTTTTCGGAAGTATAATTATTACATTTTTAAGTCCAAGTGAAGGAATCGTAAATCAAATAATTGAAGCTTTTGGTGGTAAGTCCATATTTTTCATGAGCGAGCCGAAGTATTTTAGATGGATTGTTGTAGCATCTGATATATGGAAGGAAGCAGGATGGGGAACAATAATATATTTAGCGGCTATAACAGGTATTGATCCTCAGCTATATGAAGCAGCCAAGATAGATTCTGCAAATAAGTTGCAATTAATCAGGCATATTACAATTCCATGCATTTCTGAAACAATAGTAGTTATGTTATTACTTGATATTGGTAGGATTATGAATGTTGGGTTTGAACAAATATATGTATTGGCAAATCCAACTGTATATAGCACAGGTGATGTTATCAGTACCTATGTTCACAGGATAGGTATAGGAAACGGACGATTCAGTCTTACTACAGCAATTGGATTATTCCAGTCCGTAATTGGATTTTCATTACTTGTAACTTGTAATGCAATAAGCAAGAAATCTTTTGACAAGAGTTTATGGTAGTACTTAACTAGTGAACATAAAATACACGAAGCGAGTGAACATGAAAACGCACTAATAAGGAGGAAGACGTGAAGAATCATAGCGGCAATATAATTAAACCAGAAGTTGATGCAATTAAAATATTCAGCTACACAATAATGACTATATTTGCAATAATGTGTTTGTTTCCTTTTTATTATATCGTAGTTGTCTCTATTAGCGATCCCCAGTCAGTTCGTGAAGGACAGCTAATTCTTTGGCCAAAAGGATTCTCTTTAGATGCATATAAAGTAACTTTTCAACATGCACGTTTTTATTCTTCCTTCCAAGTTTCGCTAATACGCACAATTATTGGGACAGCTTCTGGAATAACACTATCAAGCTCTCTTGCTTATGCTGTGTCACGAAAGTATTTGAGAGGAAGAAAGTTTTTCACTATTTTTATCGTTTTTACAATGCTTTTTAATGGGGGTATTATTCCTACATATCTGGTTGTAAGATATACAGGTCTTATCGACACAATATGGGCATTGATACTACCTAATTTAATGAATACATTCAATGTTGTTGTACTTATGAATTTCTTCAGATCAATTCCAGATGAGATTGAGGAATCAGCCAAAATAGATGGAGCTAATGATCTGATTATATTTTTCAGACTCATGATTCCAGTAGCGATGCCTTCCATTGCGACTATTACTCTATTTATTGCAGTGTATCATTGGAATGCGCTTATGGACGGTATTCTTTATATCAATACACCAGTTAAAAAGCCTCTGCAAGTATACCTTAATGATATAGTTGTTGCAGGACAAACCGACGACCTTTTTGGTGATTCATCTGCACGCTGGATGCCTACGCTCTCGCTTAAGACGGCTACAATATTTGCATCTACACTGCCGATCCTAATGGTATACCCATTCTTACAAAGATATTTTGTGAAGGGTATTATGGTCGGTTCAGTGAAAGGATAAACATATTTTAGGAGGGAATCTGTATGAAAAAAACTTTAGTCTTAATTCTGTGTACTATCATGATTGTATCGATGGTAGCTTGTGGTGATGCAGGTAAAGCCACACCTGAATCTGGTGGAAAGACAAATACTGAAGCTACACCACCAGCCGGAACAGGCTCAGAAAAACCTGTAGAATTGACGTTCTTATGTCAGATTAATGTTGACACCGAAGGATATGACGTAAATGACAACCCATACATCAATTACCTACGTGAAGAGCTCAATCTTGATATTAATATCATCAGTGAAAGCTCTAATTACGCAAATAAGGTAAATACCGTTATGGCATCAGGCGATTATCCTGACTATGTTCAGCTTCCGAAATCTCTCTATTTTAAATATGCTCAAGACGGAGCGTTATTGAAGCTTGATGATCTAATTAATGAGACCGACTATCCAAACCTTATGGCTGGTATAGACGAGCAGTATTGGAATTTTTCCAGAGTGGATGGCGGAATTTATGGTGTACCATTTGTTCGCTATGATACAACTCCTTATATTTCATATGCTAGGAAAGACTGGCTTGATAATTTAGGGATTGATCCTACAACACTGAAAACTGTTGATGACTATTATAATATGTTATATGCTTTCACACATAACGATCCAGATCAAAATGGTCAAAATGATACTTATGGCTTGAGCAGTAATACTGGCGGTAGTGCAATGAATAGTGTTGCAGAACGTTACATCGGCATGCTCTTTATAGATGCATTTGATGCTGCCCAGTTCAAGGTTATAGATGGTAAAGTAATTCCAAACTATATTACAGATGGATATAAGGATTATCTGAAATTCCTTGCTAAACTATATGCTGATGGCATAATCGTTCCAGATTATATCACAAAGACCCAAAAGCAAACAGAAGAAGAATTTATGAATGGTAAATTTGGTGTTCTAAATCTGTTTTGGTCTCTTTCAAGTTTGAACTCAATGAGAGAAAATCTGTATCCACTTGCACCACCACAAAAGGTTAATGGTGGCGGACAATCCAAATATATTTATGCAACACCTGTAAGACACTGGATTGGTATCACAAGTGCTTGTAAGCATCCTGAGAAAATACTTCAAATGTATGATTGGGCTGAAACAGATGCAGGATCAGAATTTATCCATGCTGGAGTTGAAGGCTGGGATTTCGATAGAGTAAATGGTGAGCTTGTTATCCGTGAAGACAGAGTAGGGATCAACTGGGCTTGGCGCTTTATTACCCTTGGTCATCAGAAGAGTAAAGTTGATAGCCAATTATTACCTATTCTGACTCAATCATGGGGTGAACTTGCTATGGAACAGCTTAAATTATCTGAGCAATACGGAGCAAATGATCCACTTTATGTTTCTGCACCAGAATTTAGTGAGCTAAGTGACTATGACTTTGATACCTATGTTGCAAGTTACCGTGACGAAGTAATAATGGGTAGAAAAGATGTAGATTCTACTTGGGATAGTTTTGTAAGTGGTTGGTATCAGTTTGGTGGAGACCATTGGGTTGAGCTTTATACAGATTGGTATAACACTTCATACAACAAATAATACAAAAAATGATATATAATATATTATGATTTATCATACGAACTTTGGTATCTATTAAGTAACAATGTTACATAGTCACCAATTACTGATGTGATTTATCATATGTACTTTGTTCTGTGGGGGAGATATCCCCCACAGACATTACTTAAATTTTATAAGGAGTGACATAGGTGCAAAAAGGAATAAACACTCTTTTCAGTAATGACTTTACTGATTTTGCAATAGGACCTTTTCCATATGATCCCGAACACTCGGCCATGGGAGAATATCATTACTACCCCGCAAAAGGCTATGCTGGACAGTGGTATGATCCGATAACTGGCTCTCAATTTCGTGGACCCACATGGCTTGTAACAGAAGATAATGGTACGAAATTTATGGAGCAAATGAGAATAGGTGCTCCAGGTAAGAATGTATCATGTCCAACACTTGTTGCTGGGGATAAAGATTGGGAAGACTATACAGCAACAGTAAAAATGCGTACCTTTTACACAAAGGAGCCAGCTGGATTACTTTTTAGGTATCAGACCAGCTTAATGCATTATGCTTTCATGTTATACGATAAAAAGGCTCAACTATATCTTGTAGAAAAAGATAATAGAACTCTACTTAACGAAGTGGATTTTGATTTTAATTGCGATACAATATATGAGCTTAAAGCTGAAGTTTGTGGTGACTTAATTAAGTGCTATATTGATGGTAAATTGGTTATTGAAACAAATAATGATCGTTACCAATATGGATGTATAGCAATTGCTGCTTATATGCCTGCTCAGTTTACTGATGTAAATGTTGTTTGCGATGATATAGCCTACGATAATTATTATCGAAAAATTAAAGCCAAGGAAAAAAGAGTAGCAGAAAAACGTCTAAAATATCCACAGCCTAAACTTGTTAAGGTAATTGATTTAAAAAACTATGGCGCAGGAAGACAGTTGCGTTTCGGGCACCTTACCGGGACAGATGAATGGTTTTTTGTTATTGCCCAGCATCAAAAGCGTGTATTTAAAGATAGGTATGCAGTAATAAGTTGCCTTACAGCAGTTAGTCTTGATACTGGTGAAATACTATGGCAAATTGGTGAACCCAGCAATCAGATGGATAACTTATATCTGACAGCAGATTTACCTTTCCAGGTATACGATATTGACGGCGATGGTGTTGATGAAGTCATTATGGCCAGGAACTTTGAGCTTATGATTTTAGATGGGAAAACCGGAAAAGTACGCAAGAGTATTCCAACACCTATCAATGAAGAGCCTGCAGAAGAACTTTGCGGAATTGAGTTTAAGAAGCATGGCTTTGAGCGTTTAAATGTGGATTCAATACGTATTGTAAATGTATCTGGAAATGATCGCCCAAGCGATATTATGATAAAAGACAGGTATAGCCGTCTTTGGGTTTATGATTGCGATTTGAATTTTAAATGGAAGTTCTCTCATAATAACACAGGTCATTTCCCTTATTCTCATGATTTCAATGGTGATGGAAAGGACGAGATTCTAAGTTGTTACAATATGGTTTCAAGCGAGGGTGAGCTTGTATGGGAACTACCAATAAATACCGACCATGTTGATGAGATTATCTGTGGCAAGATGGATCCTGATCAGGATGAATTAATTGCGCTAGTAGCAGGTTGGGAAGGATTCATGATTATAGATAAGCAAGGCAATATTCTTGTTAGGGATATAAACGGTCATGGGCAACGTATTAGTACAGGTAATTATTGTCCTGATATTCGTGGAATGCAGATTTGTACTACTACCTATTGGGGAAATCAGGGAATTATTTATCTTTATGACTGTAAGGGTAATGAAATATGGCATATGGAACCTTCAAGCAATGGCAATATTATTGCTCCCGTTAACTGGATGGGGGACGGTACCGAACTAATACTTCTAAATGGAAATATTAAATACGGTGGTATGCTTGATGGTGAAGGCGATAGGGTTGTAGTATTCCCAGATGATGGTCATCCAGATTTATGCGCAGAAGTTATTGATCTTTGGGGCGATGCAAGGGATGAGATTGTATTATGGGATGAAAACAAAATGTATATTTATACTCAGGACAGACCTTGCGAAATCACTGACAAGGAGTATATTCCGGAAAAATATCCGCACTGTAACTTCTCAAACTATCGCGGTGAATTTTCCTATCCAAGATGGAGGGAAAAAGACTCGAAATAATGTAAATACTTGTGTTACTATCCCTTGAGTCTTTTGAAAAACAAACAGGGGGGGTTGTTTTTCGGCTTAACATAGTAACTCTCGCATTTTTGAAAAGCTGGTAGATACACTACCAGCTTTTCTGATTAGAAATTAATCTGGAAATAGAAATTCAAAGCTTTATATAAATATTGCACTGGAATCAACAGCATGCTATTGTATATAATAAAACTAATAATTGGATAAACCATTCAATCAAAAAAAGATGGATCGAAGGGTACATCGCAAAGACCTTTAATAAAATATAGGGAGCTGATAAAATGCGTGAAATAGCAAAGAACCTTACAGATCTTATTGGAAAAACACCAATGTTGGAGTTGACAAACTACAATGCAAAAAATCAGTTAGAAGCTACATTAATAGCCAAACTTGAATTGTTTAATCCTGCTTCAAGTGTAAAAGACAGAATTGGTTATGCAATGATAAAGGATGCCGAGGATAAGAATCTTATTCAAAAAGGCGATGTTATCGTAGAACCAACAAGTGGTAATACAGGTATTGGCCTTGCATTCGTTTGTGCCGCCAGAGGATATCGTTTGATTCTAACCATGCCTGATACAATGAGTCAGGAAAGACGGGATCTTCTTAAAGCTTTAGGAGCAGAACTTGTTCTTACCCCAGGCGCTGAAGGGATGGATGGTGCTATCAAGAAGGCAAAAGAACTTGCAGCTTCTATTCCAAACTCCTTTATACCACAGCAATTTTCTAACCCCGCAAATCCTGAGGTTCATAGAAAAACAACAGCAGAGGAAATATGGGCAGATACTCAGGGGATGGTTGATATATTTGTTGCTGGTGTAGGTACTGGTGGTACTGTCACAGGGGTTGGTGAAGTGCTGAAACAACGCAAGCCTAATGTAAAAATAGTTGCAGTGGAGCCATTGGATTCGGCTGTATTATCAGGTGGATCGAAGGGACCGCATAAAATTCAAGGTATTGGAGCTGGCTTCGTTCCCGATAATTATAATGGCAATATTGTGGATGAAGTTTTTAAGGTTAAAAACGAAGATGCTTTCGAAACATCAAGGAAACTTGCAAGGACAGAGGGGTTGTTAGTAGGCATATCATCAGGTGCAGCAGCATTTGCTGCAACAGTAATTGCAAAAAGACCTGAAAACAAAGGTAAGATGATTGTAGCCCTTCTTCCAGATTCGGGAGAAAGGTATTTATCAACTGGTTTGTTTACAGACTAAAAGTAACATACATTTTATCAGATGTTTTTTTTTATAAGATGCTTCTATGGTAATGGAGCATGACGTCGGTGCGTTCTGGTGATTAATTAGCAAGCAGGTTATAGATTATTGCTGTAATTATTAGCTTAGCTAGTAATCATAAAAAAGTAATAACATAATCTATAGTTACAGATTAAGGCTGTATATTATAAGCTTGTTTAAAATCACTGGTACGCACCTTTAGTATCATATTTAATTCACGACTGGAGTTAAAGTCTTAATATTTTTGGTCTATTATTTTTGCAAAAAGCAAAAGATTGTCTTTTTGGTTTAGTTCTGGATTTTGCAAAACGAAAATAAATAAAGTGCTAAGAATATCTCCAAGCTTTTTCCCGGGCTTAAATCCAGTAGATATGAGGTCAGTTCCATTTATGGCCATGTTCGAAAAGCTTATACAATGTTTCTCAGTAAGTATTTCCCTTAGAGATTTCTCAATCTTTATAATATCTTCTTTATTATTTTCCAAAACTTTCATTATATCCAATGCATAAGTAAAAAGATCTTGCCCGAAATCAGATAAAGCCTTACGTAATAAAAAGTAATTATTTGGCAGAGGTTTATTTATGAGTTTTGAAATTCCGAGTATATCTCTTTTTAGATTATTACTCATTTTGAGGCTGGAGCAATTTAATCTAATATCTTCTATATCCTCAAGACCCGTCAGCTTGAAAAATGCCGCCCATCTTGAGGCAAGTTCTTCTGGAGTTTTTTTAAGGTATGTTAAATCGGGTATACATGGAAAGTTAGTCGGAAAAATGTAACTATATAAGCCTGTAGTAAATATTTTACCAAGGCATTCAGGATAGGGTGAAAGCATGATGCCATTTAGTTCTAATAGTATTCTTTCACGACTTATATCTTTTATATTTTCTGATAGTGTTTCTATAGCATTTAAAGTTTTTTCTTCAATGGAAAAATTAAACCTTGATTGAAAACGAATTGCGCGTAGCATCCTTAAAGCATCTTCATCAAACCTTTCTTTTGGATGACCCACAGTCCTTATAATTCCTTTTTTTATATCACCAGAACCATCGAAGGGATCAATAATGCCTTGCTTGGGATGATAAGCCATTGCATTAATTGTAAAATCTCGCCTTTGTAAGTCTTCTACCAATGAATTAGAAAAAAAGACATTGTCAGGATGTCTACGATCTGTATAAATTGATTCAACTCTAAAAGTTGTGACTTCAAAAGGTTTATTATCTACAAAAACCGTAACGGTACCATGCGCTATACCAGTAGGAATACTTTTCTCAAATAGTTTCTGTACCTGTTTTGGGTGGGCAGACGTGCATATGTCATAGTCTTCAGGCTTTATACCAAGAAGCATATCTCTAATACAGCCACCAACAATATAGGCTTTATGTCCATGATTTTCTAAAACATCTATTATTGTAAGTACATCGCTGGGTATTTCAAATATCATAAAACCTCCAACACAGCAACACAAGAACACAAGGGGACGGTTCTTTTGTGCTCCCCGGAACACAAGGGGACGGTTCTTTTGTGCTCTCCGTGAACTGTTCCCATCAGAGAATACATGGGGATAGTTCTTTTGTTTTCCCTCACACAGTGTTTCCCATGTGATATATTTTAAATTATTAAATGAGATGATGCAAACAAACTTAAACAAAAGTAATACCATTAATATTGCCCGGCTTATAGCGTTTTTGACTTTAAATTTTTGCTGTGATACTCTGAACGTAAAAAAAGTAAGTATATATCATAAATACCAGCCATATTATGCGAAGTAGCGTAGTTATTTAGTCCAAATAGATGGAAGCAGAGGACATAGTATAAGTCCCTAATGTAACTTTCAAAGGAGATGATACCATGAGTTATAGAAAATGGATTAAAATAAGTATCTATTTCTTTCTTATTGTTACAATAATCGTCACCTTACAGAGAACTATCACTTTAGCAAATGATGCAGTATTGGGTATGACTCCAGAAGGCGTATATCCTATAACTCAATCTGATATTGTGATGATTTCTGAAGAAATCCATATTCAATTGTTGGATAGAACCAATGCAAAAGTAACTTGTCGTTTTGATTTTCAAAACTTTGGAGATGCACAAACTGTATTAATGGGCTTTCCGGCAGAATTGAATGAGTTTGGTGAGATTACTCCTCCCGAGGCTTTTTGGGCACATCATTTTACCGCTCGAGATGAAAACGGTGATCTTGAGGTTTCTTTAGTGGATACCATTCCCAACCCACCCCTTAAAGAGATTAACCAGATGGAAAAATACAACAAATGGTATAGCTTTTCAGTGAATTTTGCCAGTAATGAAGTAAAGACCTTGCATCATTCTTATGATATTTCCATTCCTTATGATTCAATGGGCAATATCTATGTGGGTTATGTCCTGGAGACCGGTGCTTTGTGGAATGGTTCGCTGGG
>JAAYPS010000142.1 GCA_012519655.1 Clostridiaceae bacterium
AATAAATTGTTAAATTAAGTCTACACATGTAATACAAAAATAAATTGTACAATTGAGCCTAAGCATTTAATATCGCAAAATGCCCTCTAAAAACTATCCTTTGATTGCGCCTATCATAACACCCTTAACAAAGTATTTCTGTATAAATGGATAAACACATATGATGGGCAGAGTAGCAAACATAATGGTTGCTGCTTGAATGACTTCTGGAGTACTTTTCACCTCAGCACTTTCCGATAGGCTGATGGCATCCATACTTGATGATAGTACCATATTGCTTAAGATATACTGTATCGGCTGTAAAGCCCTTTTGGTTATATAATATTTGGCATCTGCATAAGCATTCCATCTTCCAACCGCATAAAAAAGTGAAAGAGTAGCAATAATCGGTTTGGAAAGGGGCAGAATTATCTTAAAAAGAATCTGAAAATCCGTGGCACCATCAAGAAAAGCTGATTCTTCCAAGCTTTCTGGAATAGTTGACTGTAAAAAGCTTTTCATAATTAACATGTTGTATGGTGAGAACATTAAGGGGAGAATCAATACCCACATTGTGTTCAATAATCCCAGTTTTTTCATCAATAAATACTCCGGAATAAGCCCTGCACTAAAATACAGTGTGAACAGGATGAAGAATGATAAAAAGTTCCTTCCCTTAAGCCTTTTTTTAGTTAGAGGATATGCACCACAGATTGTTACAATCATACCAAATACAGTGAATATGAGCGTCATATAGACGGTATATACCATGGAGCGGGTTAACGTTCCATCTCTAAAAATAGATCGGTATGCGCTGAAATCGATCTCCTTAGGAAGCAAATAGACCGACTTCGACATGACCGCAGTATTACTGCTAATGGACTTTGATGCAATATGCATAAATGGAAGGATACAAGTCAAACAAAGTATGGAAATAACCAGCATGATAATAATATCAGCCAACTTAACCCTATTCCCTCCAAAATATGTTTTATGTTTATTTACAGATTTCAATTCACTCATTGTCTATCTCCTTAACATCGTTGAGCAAATACCTCATATGTTTTCATTAATTAAATCAGCCCATCTTCACCAAGCATTTTCGCAAAACGGTCGGATGCAACGACCAACAGCAAACCGACTAATGCCTGGAACAAACCAACTGCTGTTGCTCGGCTGAAATTACCTGCACTCAATCCTTTTTCATAAATATAAATTGCCAGTTGATACTGGAATTCCTTGACCTGAACATTCCCGAAAGAATCAAGCCTTTCGAAATTACTGCCCATTATTCTTCCAAGATTCATAATCAATAAGGTAATGGTGGTTCCCTTAATACCTGGGAGTGTAATATACCAGATATTCTGCCAGCGATTTGCACCATCCAGATACGCTGCCTCGTAAAGCTCTCCGTTGATGCCTGTTATGGCAGCTAGATAAATAATTGTTCCCCATCCCATGCTCTGCCAGACGCCTAACAGCAGGTAACTGGCCGCCCAATGCCACTTTTCGGTAAGGAACGGTATACCAGTTTCAATAAGTCCAATATTGGTTAGCCATACATTTATTAAACCTGTTTGTGGCTTTAATAGAGTATATGCTACGCTGGCCACAATAACCCAGGACAGAAAGTGAGGTAGATATAAAATGGTCTGAACTGTTTTCTTAAATCGAGGGTATTTTAGTTCATTGAGCAGGAGTGCAAGGATGATTGGCATCGGAAAGCCAATCGCAAGATCAAGAAAGTTAAATACCAAAGAATTTCTCAATGCTCGTAGGAAGTCGGCATCGGTAAAAATCTTCCTGAAAGTGTCAAACCCGACCCATTCGCTGCCGGCATAACCCCTTGCGGGCTTGTAATCCATAAATGCCATACGAAGTCCTGGATATGCTGCATACTTGAACACAATAACACATATCACAGGAACCATTACGAGCAAATACAACCGCCAATCCCTTTTTATGTAGTACAATATTCCTTTTTTTCTAATGCGTTGATTTACTTTACCTTCCGTCACACCTATGTATCCTTCCTTTGTACATCTTTAAGAGGAACCCCCCTTAATTTAAGTATAGACAGGTCAGTGGGCAAATTCTATTCATTTTGCATAAAAGGATGTGCATTTTTGACCATTTATTCTGTTACCTTAACAAAATTGTCCATGTCAAACGTTTACATTTTTCGAATTTTAGTTCTTTTCGCTCATAAATCCGTTGATTTGATGCTTACTTTGATGAATTTATGCTATATGTTCGAGAAAAGCTATGGTTGAAATTCGTTGATAGCGATGCTATACTAAATATGCAAATATGACCAGAAAGGACTTTCATTATGGCACGTCCAAAGAAAGACATTGTTGAATATCGGAACTACGACTTACCTGTAAATTTTCCTGTCCTTGTACTCGCGGGTGAAAGATGGCACATATCAGATGTCAGAAGTAATCGCCTACATTTTCATAATTGCCTTGAAATTGGAATATGCCATAGTGACGAGTCAATTATGGAATTCCATGGTAAACCTGTCAGGATAAAGGCAGGAGATATAACATGCATACCAAGAAACCTTCCACACACTACATATAGTGCACCGGGCTTGTCTTCTTTGTGGAGTTATATCTTTTTAGATCCTGAGGAGCTGTTCAGGGATTATATGTACTACCAAGAGTTACCTTTATCTTTTATGCAGAATTTTCCGTTTCTTATTATTAATAAAGAAGAAAACCCAAAAATTTATTTCTTGCTAACCGCAGTTCTTGAAGAGGCCGAGCATAGAAAAACAAGTTTTCAGGCAAGTGTCCGAGGGTTACTTCTACCATTATGCATTGAGTTTCTGCGACTAAAGAAAGACCCACAGCATGAGGTTTTGGCTGCCCCACCAGAAAATGCTCTGGTAATTGCGCCTGCTCTTGATTATATTCGCAACAACTATTCAAATCATTTTCCAATTGATACCCTAGCCGATTTATGTCATCTAAGTGGTACTCATTTCAGAAGAATGTTTAATAGTATTATGGGCACAAGTCCCCTTGATTATCTTAATAATTTTCGTATTTATAAAGCTTGTATACTGCTACGTAGCACCGAAACAACAATCCTTTCTATATCAGAACAGGTAGGATTTCGTTCGGTATCCAGCTTTAACCGCTATTTTTCAAAAATAATGGGGATGTCACCAAGGGACTGGAAAACCCAAATGCTTCAATCAGAATCAAAGGATGGATGGAAAAAACAATCCATTCTGGAGTTCAGTGGCTGGCTGTAGTGAAATAAATGTCGTATTGTGAAGTATAATGCGATGAAAGAAAGGCATTATGATGCCTTTTTTGTTTGACAAAGCTCGAAGGTAAAAACTATAATAGTACATATAGTATATAAATAACAACTCCTACAATTATTTCTGATAACGTAAAGAAATGGGGTGCGTATTAAGTGACAAAACTGAAAGATACCATCCTGGATGAGCTTCAGTATACATCCCAGGATCTTCTTATTCGCAATAAGAGTATACTTGACTCAACGACAAAAATGTTAGATTCTAGTGCAAGAATATCCAGAACTCTATCCAAGGCTGCAACTCAATGTGGTTGTATAAAAATATACGCTGAGAAGCAGCAAATTCCTAAACTAACAGAAAACCTCGAAGAAATGCAGTCTCATATGCAAACTCATATAGAGGGAGCGCTATGCGACAATTGCCGTGAGCTTCTTGAAAAAGATATTGGACGCAATCTCTTCTACCTTTCCGCAATATGTAATACCCTTGATTTGAATTTATACGATATCATTATTAAGGAGTTAAAAAGGCTAAAACTTTTGGGTAAGTACAGTTTACGGTAATGGAAAAAGTTATAATACACTCGTTTAAAGACCACAATGCGTATGGTAGAGTATTTGGTCAAATGTTAAAATAAATGCCCCAATGCTTCTTCCACAGTCGCAACATATGAAACCTCAATTCCATCAAAACCTGCCATAGAATTGCTTTTGTTTCCAAATGGCACCAGGCATTTCTCAAAACCAAGACGTGCTGCTTCACTAATTCTCTTGTCCACTTGATTCACCGGTCTTATTTCTCCAGTAAGACCCACTTCACCCATAACAACAACCTTAGAGTCTATGGGCTTATTTTTATAACTTCCAGCAACACTTGCAATAATCCCCAGATCGCACGCTGGCTCATCAATTCTTATTCCACCGACAACATTTACATAAGCATCTAGATTATATAACTGCATTCCAACCTTTTTCTCTAAAACTGCCATAAGCATAGTTAGTCTGTTGTAATCTATCCCTGTTGCCATACGCCGCGCTATACCAAAGCTGGTTGGCGATACGAGTGCCTGGATTTCAAGCAGCATGGGCCTTGTCCCTTCTAAGCTTGCAACTATTACCGATCCCGATTGATTTTTAGCACGACTATCTAGTAACAATGCTGATGGATTACCCACTTCCAACAAACCTTGTTGTGTCATCTCAAACACACCTATTTCATTTGTAGAACCAAAACGGTTTTTAACGGCTCTTAGAATTCGATAATTTTGATGTCTCTCACCTTCAAAATACAAAACTGTATCAACCATGTGCTCAAGCACTCTCGGCCCTGCGATGGCTCCTTCTTTTGTAACATGCCCCACAATAAAAACAGTTATTCCTTGAACCTTTGCAATTCGCATCAGTTTCCCAGTAACTTCGCGAACCTGGCTTACACTTCCGGGGGCTGAAGTAAGTGCCTCACTATATACAGTTTGAATTGAATCGATAACTACAACTTTCGGTTCTATTTCATCAATTAGCGCATCTATATTTTCAAAATTCGTCTCAGAGATCATAAGTATACTCTCTTTATTAACTGAAAGTCTGTCAGCTCTAATTTTTATTTGCCTTATGGATTCCTCTCCTGAAACATAAAGCATTTTTAGTTTGTCTGATAACAAACCGCATATTTGTAGCAGCAGTGTGGATTTCCCTATTCCCGGATCCCCTCCTACAAGTATCATCGAACCTTCGACAATTCCCCCACCTAAAACCCTGTCCAATTCTTTCATACTGGTTTTAAGCCTATCTTCGGAATCTTTTGTTACTTCACTTAGCGGTACTGCTTTTGGTAACACAGCTGTGGAAATATTCCTTTGCTGCTTCTCCTGGATTTCCTCCGTAAAAGTATTCCACTCCATGCAAGCAGGGCATTTACCTAACCATTTACTTGTCTCGTAACCACATTCAGAACAAACAAACTTTGTTTTCGACTTCGCCAATACAAGAACCACCTTTATTTATAATACTTAAGAGCAAATACATATTAAAAGTTTCAAATATGCCTAAAATCCCCCATGCTTCATTAGACCTTTTAATACTAACACATACATCGCATGAGACCAAGTTAGTGGAATAACCCAGCATGGTTTTCCACTATTTTTATCAACTTGTTCTGGAAGAAACCCCAGGCTAGTTGCACTTTTTACACTCCATCTAAAATACTCTCGTGCTTTAGTTATGTTACCTATTTCAATATAGTATAGCGCAAGCCAAAGAGTGGATACAATCCATGGATTTCCGCCTGCATAATTATCTGCTTCATAGCGGTATATTCCACCAACATTATTGCACAAGAGAGTTTCTTCTATTTTTCTAACGGTATTACGAACTATAGTGTGATCAGGCTTATAAATATTAAATGGTACCACTGTTCCTAAAAGACTAATGTCAGTTTTATCATCAACCATAGAAACTTCTCGTGAATAGCCCTTTGGATTTACATTAATTACAACGGTGTTTGAAGATGGCTCACTGCCCCAGGGATTGAGCTTAACACGTACACTTCTTAAAAAGATTTTGTTTTCGCTATCTGCGTTATCCGTAAGGTTTACTTCGAGTGACTTTTTCATACTCTCTGCAATATTACGCCACTGATAGACTTTTTGTGTTTCAATACCCAACTGCTCAGCGATATTTGCAGCCGCATAAAAACCAGCTACAACAGCAGCTGTAGAATAAGTGTGCTCCCCCATTCTCTCTTCCCAAAGGTCAAAGGATGGTAGCGGCAATCCAGTATCACTGTCAATAAACCTTTCAAGAAATTTAGCGGCTTTATAAACATAAGGCCACACTTTCTCCAAGAAATGCATGCTTTTGACATGTAAAAAGTGTTGCCACATACCAAATATTATGCTTCCAGTCTCGTCAATCTGTATCCCCCATGAAGGTGCAAGATTACCGTTCATATGATATCGCTGATGCCAAAAGCCTTCACTATCCTGTGTTTTTAAAGCCCAGTCATAAAACTTCTCAGATTCTTTGAAAAGTCCTGCTTCATCAAGAGCACTTGCAATAAACGCTGCATCCCGACCCCAGCAATAAGCATATCTGCCGCATTGCGTAAAACCTTCATCTATCTCGGGTGAAGCTAAAAGTCCACCTGTATTTTTATCCGACATAAGTTTAAACAGAAGCAGAGACCTTTTATAAACCTTGTTGATTTCTTCATCACCACTATCAATATTTAAAGTTATATTTAAAAAATCCAACCAATACTGTTTTGTAAAACCTAAAAGCTCGTTATACCCAATATTTTTAACATCCTGTATTAAATCCTTTAATGAATTCATACTATGTGAGAAAACCAAATGAACTGTTATACATTTCTCTTGTCCAGGCGCGATGGTGCCAAAATCCCACAATAAAGCTCCATCCGGGGACAATCCAATACTGTCAATTCCATTTAGATATCCATCCCATAACGAACCAAAAGGGTTATTTCCAATCTGAAACTGTTTAACTTCCAAATCAGAGGCAATCGCCCAGTAGTTGCCATGTCTGTAATGTATAAGTGTATCTGTACTAAAGTCAAACATAGTATTTCCCAAATCAAATGTATGGGAAATTGTATGAGATGCCAACCCCATTTTTATATGAGAGGATTTTGCACCTATGTTTTTGACTGAATAATGGCGAACCAGTACATGTTTATCCGGAATACAAAAGTCTGTTTGAACAACCTCCAGCGACAGTTTGCTAATTTTCACAGTTGTTCTAAGTATATTAGTATCTTTTATGTAATTCTGTGTTGTTTCATGGTCACCTTCACTAAACCACATGGTGCTATTAGAAATATTTGCATCAAAAAAACCCGTCAGCATTTTTTCAATATGCTGAGGATGATCTATTTCAGGCCAATAAAGCCTAATAAGTTCCCCTGTTTCAGAGATACATCCTAGCATGCTGCCATTACCAACTACAGCATTATTTATATATGATTTGCCCATAATATCCTCCGATAAGAATGTTAACTGCTGTTAGAAAATTAACTCCGATAAAATTATATCATTCCCAGTAGACAAGTTAAACTAAATATTTCCCATAAATTGTACTAAAGACTTCTTACGTTAAATCCTATCGTATTTACTTTTTATATTAGAATTACTATTTGAATATTTAAAAGTTTGATACTAATAATATCTCTGATAAGGCAACGATTCATACATCTTTTCATAGACTCCTGGAAAAGTTTACTAATTTCAAATATTGATTGATTTACCAATCATAATTTTAACCTTCATGTAGAAAATAAGTCTATAGACATTAAATGCTCGACGGAGGAACATATGAAAATTTATGCCCATTTATTTCTATTTTCATTTTCATATATAATTCAATTGTTACTATTTATTTTAAGTGTATACTATTCAGTTATTATGATTTCGGGGTGGCTACCTCTTCCTAATAGAAAAAGAAAAAGTGACGATGTTGTATACTATAATAAATTCGCTATAGTTGTTCCTGCCCATAACGAAGAAAAGGTTATTAGAAGCATGGTTGGAAGTCTTCAAAAGCAACAATATGATAAAGAGCTGTTTCAAATTTTTGTAGTATGCGACAATTGTACAGATAATACCGAGTATGAAGCTAGTAAAACACAAGCAAGAATACTTGTACGTAATAATGACGAAGAAAAAGGCAAAGGATATGCACTGGAATGGGCTTTTGCAAGAATTTTCTCTTTAGAGGAAAATTACGATGCCATATGCGTGTTTGATGCCGATAATGTAGTGTCAGGAACGTATCTTATCGAAATGAACAAAATGCTCAATGATGGACATGAAGTAATTCAAGGGTATATTGACAGTAAAAATCCTTTTGATTCGTGGATCTCTATCTCGTATTCTATAGCCTTTTGGTTATCCAACAGAATATTTCAACAGCCCCGATATAATCTTGGTTTATCAGGCAGTTTATGTGGAACAGGATTTTGCATACGTACCTTAGTTTTAAAAGAAATGGGCTGGGGTGCTACTTGCCTTACAGAGGATTTAGAGTTTACAATGAAACTTTTGCTCAATGACAAGAAAGTAGCATATTGTAAAAATGCCATTGTCTATGACGAAAAGCCTTTGACCTTTGCACAATCATGGAGACAGAGAAAACGCTGGATGCAAGGGCATACAGACTGCGCAAAAAGATATTTACCAAAGCTGTTCAAAAAGTCATTTAAAGAAGCAAATTTGGCTGCTTTTGATGGAGGTATTTATTTGTTTCAGCCAATTCATTTTATATGTTTTGGATTGGCAGCTATTTTTTCATGGTCAGAAGTGGTTCTTCCATCAGTTCCGTTTTACATAATGGGGTACTCTTTTCCTACCGAAGTCTGGTCATTCATTGTCTTAATTCAGATTACATTTGGTCCATTAGTCGTGTTATTTGATAGAAAGTGGGATCTTAGAGTTCTGTTGGGTTTTGTCATCTATCCTTTCTATTGTTTTACATGGCTTCCAGTAACCATTGCAGGAATAAAGGATGCCGAAAAAAAAGAGTGGAACCATACCACCCATAGTAGGGATATTTCCATTGATGAAATCGAAAGCTGATTGTTGAGCCATTAAAGCTATATTGTTGGCGTTTAGCAAGATGGTTCGTAGCTCAAAACGGGCTAATTTTAACATGCGAAGCATGACACTTCCATTGTTACAGTCAAAGTTCATAGCTCAAAACGGGCTAAATTTAAATCTTAGGCTGGATTATTAGCGATAAACATATCAAAATTTCGTCTTTCTATAATTTAAATTCGCTTTTTGTCGACATATATTACAGGAAATATCATGCGTGGGAGGATTTACTCAATGAATAAGGATGAAAAGAAAGACAAAAAGAGTATGAGTCAACTATCATTAATAATTACTCCAATAATAGGTGCCATAATAGGACTTGCCTTAAGTATTAAGACAGGTGACGTTTTAGTATTTATTATTGTGGGAGCATTCTCTTTTATAGAGGCAATTGTAGTTAAGAAGCTATTTGAAATTGAAGTTAGAAAAATTGCAAATACGCTTGCAGATAAAATGCAAAAAATTAAAGAAGGCGATTTCACAGTCATGATAGCATCAAAAGACTACGGTATTATCGGTCCTGTTGCTTCAACAATAAACTCTGTTTTAAGTGACATTAGAAAACTAATCGATGGTTTTTTTCAACTTGCTCTTACTATTAGAAGTGCATCCTATACAATAAATTCTGTATCAAAAAATGCAACAGAGGCTGTGCATGTAATCTCTCAAACTTCAGATGAAATATCAAAAGGTGCAATAAGTCAAGCTGAAGAGGCACAAAAAGGTGTTCTATCAGTAGAACAACTATCTAATCAAATAAACTCTGTTTATAATAGTTCTAATGAAATAATGGTAGAAACCGAGAAAATTGCGCAGGTTAACGTGGCAGGCGTTGAAGCAGTTCAATCTCTTAAGGAAAAGTCAGAAGAAAACTATAGTGCATCTGAAAAAATCTTCTCTGTTATTGAAAAACTAGTTAATGCAGTTCAAGAAATTACTTCTTTTACAGACTCAATTGAAAGCATCACCGAACAAACAAATCTTCTAGCTCTTAATGCAGCAATTGAAGCAGCACGTGCAGGTGAAGCCGGACTAGGTTTTGCTGTTGTTGCTGACGAAGTGCGAAAATTAGCAGACCAAAGTAGAAAATCAAACCTTGAAATCACTAATCTCGTTGAGAGTATCAGCGAAGATTCCAAAATGGCTACTGAAGTAATGGATACTTTGAGGAAAACTACCGAAGAGCAGACATTATCCGTTGATACAACACAACAGGCATTCGATGATATTGCTAACGCAATCTATGCGATAGTGGACAAATTTAAGGGTGTTGACGAAGCAGTGAAAAAAATGGAGTCTGATAAGGATGAAGTAATTACAGCTATAGAACATATATCATCAGTATCAGAAGAGACTGCTGCATCAAGTGAAGAAATGTCAGCAACTACTAGCTCACAATTAGATGCTTTTGAAGAATTACAAGAAGCATCTAAGAATCTCGAGAACCTTGTTGTTAATCTTGATGAAAGGTTAAAACGCTATAAAATTAATTAATATAAAAAACCAGTTGACACAAAAGGTGTTGTCTTATAGACAACACCTTTTTATGTTTACCATCCTTTCACAACCATAATGCCACATCATAGTCTTTAGTTCAAAGACAATACCTTTTTATTTTCCAATTAATTAAGTTTCTAAAGCTTACCACCTATAATTGAACCTTAACCGCCTTAACACCTTGGGGTGTATCTTGTAGTTCTATGCCCATTTCCTTTAGTTTATCGCGTATTTCATCGGCACGCTTGAAATCACGTTCCGCCCTGGCTTTTTGACGTTCTTCAATCAAAGCCTCAACCGTTTCATCTAAAGTGTCATCATTTTCTTTGGTCATAATACCAAGTACTCCTGTTAGTTCTTTAAGCAAAACAAGGGCTTTACTTATCGTCTTTTTACCAACTTTTGAGGTAGTATTAATTTTGGTGTTTATATCTCTTACCAGGTCAAAAACAACAGCAAGAGCATCTGCCGTATTAATATCATCTTCCATAGCCTTTATAAATTTCTCACGATAAAGGTCTATCTCCTCGTAGATATGCTCTTCAAAAGTATCTTGCTCAGAGTTTGACAGTAGAAACTCCAGGTTATTCCTGCACTCGTATATCCTACTTAAGGCACTTTTAGCTTGTTCAAGCAATTTATCACTAAAATTTATCGGACTTCTATAGTGAGCCGATAGCATAAAGAAACGAACTACTTCATAATCATAATGCTCTACAATGTCTCTGACTGTAAAAAAGTTGCCCTTGGATTTTGACATTTTCTCATTGTTAATATTTATGAAACCATTATGAAGCCAATATCTTGCAAAGGTTTTATCATTGCAGGCCTCACTTTGAGCTATCTCATTTTCATGGTGTGGGAAAATTAAGTCTTGCCCACCACTGTGTATATCAATAGTTTCCCCTAAAAATCTATTTGCCATGGCCGAGCACTCAATATGCCAGCCCGGTCTCCCTTTGCCCCAGGGACTTTCCCATGCAGGCTCACCGGGTTTTTGTGACTTCCACAGTACAAAGTCCATCACATTTTCTTTGCGCTCATCCACTCCAATACGGGCACCTGCTTCAAGCTCTTCAATGTTGTATCCTGACAGTTTGCCATATTCCTCAAACTTAGATGTTTTAAAATAAACATCCCCATCTACTTCGTAGGCATAGCCTTTGTCAATTAGGGTCTTTATCATGTCAATAATTGCATCCATATTATCTGTGGCCTTTGGTGCAACTGTTGCATCTTTAATTCCAAGCCCTCGAGCATCAATAAAATATTCCTGTATAAACCTGTCGGCTACTTCGGGAACTGTTTTACCTTCTTCATTAGCTCTTTTGATCATTTTGTCATCAATATCAGTAAAGTTTTGTACAAACTTCACCTTATATCCCCGATATTCCAAAAAGCGTCTTAATACGTCAAATACAATAAATGGACGAGCGTTGCCTATATGAAAATAATTGTATACTGTGGGACCACAACTATACATTGTTACCTCACCAGGTTTTAAAGGAATAAATTCTTCTTTTGACTTTGTTAATGTATTATATAGTTTCATAAAAATCACCCTTTACATTTTTTCTTATTAGCCTTTATTATTTATACTTACTGGCTTGCTCAATCATTTCTTCAGGTTTTCCGTTTTTAATGGTCGGCGAAGGTTGGGAATTATGAACTGTACTATAAGGTGGTACCGAGCGTGTTAACCACACATTACCGCCTATTACTGTATCATGGCCAATAACTGTATCTCCACCTAAGATTGTCGCTCCAGCATAGATTATTACATTGTCCTCGATATCGGGATGTCGTTTTACACCCTTTACAGGATTCCCTTTTTCATCAAGGGTAAAGCTCTTCGCGCCAAGAGTTACTCCTTGATAAACTTTTACACGATTGCCTATAACACAAGTTTCACCAATAACAACACCTGTTCCATGATCAATGAAGAAATACTCTCCAATTGAGGCTCCAGGATGTATGTCAATTCCAGTTCTTCTATGTGAGTACTCAGACATTACCCTTGGAATAATAGGCACCCCTTGCTTATAAAGAACATGGGCTAGTCTATGTATACTTAATGCTTCAATTGACGGATAGCTAAGCAGTATTTCTTCCCTGCTTCTTGCTGCGGGATCACCTTCATATGCTGCATCAATGTCCTTATTAAGTAATTCGCGGATCCTTGGAAGCTCTTCCAAAAGCTCAATGGTTATTTGATTTGCTTTGTCTTTGCATTTTGTACAAGTTCCCTGTACGATATCTTTTATATCACATTCATTTATTAAACATCTTTCTATAAGGCTCTTTAACTCCAAAGCTGCGCTTCTAATATTATTACCCGCAATTATGTTTATGTTTGCTTCATCTATTGGGTACTTTTCATATACACCTGGAAAAAGAGCAGATCTAAATTGATGTAATACTTTATATATTTGCTCCTTACCCGCAAGTCCTATGGTCTTATCATTAAGGAAATGGGTTTTATTTATATGTTCTAATTTATTTGCTATCTTTGGTAGCTCGTGGTTTAACCATTTATTCAGTTCCATAAATATCCTCCGGTATATATGTAGTACAATAATTTTGTAGTATCTAACAGCCATAGTGAATTAGCATTTTGTGATTTCACACTATTCGTTTGGCTATAAATGGTCAGTGAAAACTGTTTCATCAAGTTTATAATACATATTATAATGTAATAAGTAAAATTACATAGTATAATGTAAATAAATAAAATTCATTTATGGTGCTTACTTAGTAAAGAATAATTATACTTATACATAGTTAACTTTACAATGTTACATAGTTTGAATTTTGTTGTGCAATATACTATGTTTATGGACGTAAGTTTGTCACCGCATGTTTTACAGCTAATTTGTTACTAAAGTTACATCACTAAAGCTTACGATATCAATTATAATTGATTTACCAAAACTACACAAGTAACATTGGGCATAGAAAAGTGTTTGCTCTAAATCGGGAAAGGTGCATTTAATATAACAAATAGTAACTATCAATGTAGTATCAACAGCGTAATTAGTTTTCTCAAAATTAGGAAAAGGTGCTGTGGCATTTAACAGCGTAATAAGTTTACTCACTATATCAAATGGGTTATTTTAAGGCTTATTCAAAGCCAGAATATATATAATAAAAATAAATGTTCTAAAGTAAATGAACTGGGTATTTTGTGGCTAAACGCGAAATTGTTTACTTTGGAATTAAAATACCTTATAATAAAGCAACACAATATGGTAAGTAATAAAATTTGGAGGGGTAAACATGGATGAAACCAGTAAAGTATCCAACTTTATTCAAGATATTATTGAAGAAGATTTAAGAACTGGAAAGGTTAATAAAGTACACACTCGGTTTCCACCTGAGCCAAATGGCTATCTTCATATAGGGCATGCAAAAGCAATTTGCATTGATTTTGGTATGGCAGAAAAGTATAATGGGTTGTGCAATCTTCGCTTTGACGATACCAACCCTACCAAAGAAGATATCGAATATGTAGATTCTATCATTGAAGATATTAAATGGTTAGGTTTCGATTGGGAAGACCGCCTATACTACGCTTCGGACTATTATGATCAATTTTACGATTATGCTGTTACATTGGTTAAAAAAGGCTTAGCTTATGTAGATGATCTAACCGCAGAGGAGATTCGTGAATATCGCGGAACTTTAACAGAACCTGGCAAAGATAGCCCTTATCGCAACCGTTCTATTGAAGAAAATTTAGATCTATTTGAACGTATGAAAAATGGAGAATTCGACAATGGGGAACGTGTGCTTCGCGCAAAGATAGATATGGCTTCTCCAAATATGAACATGAGAGACCCTGTAATTTATCGTATCCTCAAGGCACCTCATCACAGAACGGGAGATAAATGGTGCATATATCCGATGTATGACTTTGCTCATCCCCTTGAGGATGCAATAGAGAATATAACTCATTCTTTATGTTCCCTGGAATTTGAGGATCACAGGCCATTATATGATTGGTTCCTTGAAAAGTTAGAAATTGAAAACCCTCCACGTCAATTTGAATTCGCACGATTAAATCTTACTTATACAATGATGAGTAAAAGAAAGTTACGGAATTTAGTTGAGAATAACATTGTGGATAGCTGGGATGATCCAAGAATGCCTACTCTTTCGGGACTCCGTCGTAGAGGATTTACACCCGCATCAATACGCAATTTCTGCGACTTGATAGGTGTCTCGAAAACTTATAGTGTTGTAGATTATGCATTTCTTGAACACTGTATCCGTGAGGATTTAAACAAAAAGGCTCTGCGTGTCATGGCTATTTTGGATCCTCTTAAAGTGATAATTGACAACTATCCCGAAGATTTAACAGAAGAAATGGACGTGGAAAATAATCCTGAAGCACCAGAGACAGGCACACGTAAAGTTCCTTTCTCTCGTGAGTTGTATATTGAGCGCGATGATTTTCAGGAAAACCCGCCCAAAAAGTACTTCCGCTTAAAGCCAGGCGCAGAAGTGCGGCTTAAGAATGCTTATATTGTTAAATGCGAGAGTTTTGTTAAAGATGATGATGGCAATATTATTGAGGTACATTGCACATACGATCCTGAAAGCCGTGGTGGTAGCGCGCCTGATGGTAGAAAGGTGAGAGGAACCATTCAGTGGGTCTCAGCACGACATGCAGAAGATGCTGAAGTTAGGCTTTATGACCACTTATTCACCAAGGAAAATCCGGATGATGTATCTGAGGATGGAGATTATATGGAAAACATTAATCCTGACTCTCTAATAGTTCTTAAAAATTGTAAGCTTGAGCCTTCATTGAAAGGTGCTAAACCCGGTGAAGCATTCCAGTTCATACGCACAGGTTATTTTTGTGTGGACAGTAAAGAGTATAAAAAAGGAAATCTTGTTTTCAATCGTACAGTCTCCTTGAAGGATACTTGGGCAAAAATTGTTAAAAAACATTCATAAGTTACTCGTATTAGCAGAAGACTTATATTAATAATAATAGAAGACTTAAAACTATTCCAAATATTTAAGGCAGTTTCAATTCGAAGTTGAAACTGCCTTTCTCATTATCCACCAAATACTATGCAACTAATAATTATAGTGGTCTGTTGAGTTTACATAAACATTACTAAGCCTTTCGCAAAACAGCATTTGACTTTTTAATCCATATCTATAAAAAGTCTTTCACCCTCTTTTACCATGCCAAGCTTTTCCCGCGCTATTTTTTCTACAAACTCGTCAGTTTCAATAATTGTTTGCTGTTCGAGAAGCTCATCTTGAATTGCTTCCTCTTTTGAAATCCTATGTTCCAATGCCTTTATTTGTGTTTGAATCATTAATATTTCATCTTGTTGCTTAAAGTAGGTAACAACAAAGTATACAATAAGACCTGACATAAGAAACAGCATTATAATGTTCCACTTTTTCTTCTTTTGCATATAAACTCAACCCTATCTTTTGTAAAATGTATGTAAAGTTCTTATCACGGGTTCGGGCCGTTTAGCTTGTTTGCCCCCATCTTAAAAGTAGTATGCTTAAAAATAATCATAAAGTCAAAAAATAGCAATATCTAATAAATACATTTTACCATAAAACAGCGAAAACGCAATAACTAACTGATTTGGGCTTCCTACTATTGCATTTAGTAGCAACTACCATTATAATATGAGTAGTTTGCATCCATAGTTACTAGAGCATTTTGCGATGTTATATATTTGAATATCGTTGAACAATATATTGTAGTTATGCATATATGCCACTCATCACATATTGTACAGCTATATTTAATAGTTGCATCGTGAAAGCGTTTACAAGAAAGACGGCGAGAATTTTATGAATGTTTTCTTATTTATACTTACTAATAACCTTATTCCCATTTTTACATTAATTTTCATTGGTATCTTAGTTGATAGGAAGTTTCAGCTTAACGTATCAACTCTCTCAAAACTAAACTTGTATGTTTTCGTACCTGCTTTTATTTTCGTAAACGTATATACTACTCAAATACCTTTGGAAATGCTAAAAGCGCTGGCAATAGCACTTTTAATTCTTTTTACTAACTGGCTCCTTAGCCTATTGATAGGCAAAATACGAAAGTTCGATGCGAGTATGACCAACGCTTTTGCAAGCTCAATTATGTTTTATAATTCTGGAAACTTTGGTATCCCCTTAATTACACTCGTATATTCAAGTAAACCGTTTTTAATAAATGGCGAAACACCCTATCTTGACTTCGCCCTAACTGTACAAGTAATAGTCTTGATAGTTCAAAATGTGTCATTGAATACTCTTGGGGTTTTCAATGCTACTAGAGGCACCTCGGGGAGCATCAAAACTGCGTTAAAAAAATCCCTATCACTACCAGCAATATATTTTGTAATAGCTGCATTTATATTTAAGTTTATACCATATGACTTAACTCAATTTCCTTTGTGGCCTGCACTTAATTATGCAAAAAACGGTTTGATATCAATTGCACTGATAACTTTAGGTGTTCAATTATCACATACAAAATTCAAACTAAAAGATCCAAATGTTTACCTTTCGGTGTTAACAAGACTACTATTAGGTCCAGTAGTTGCACTATTTCTGGTCTTTGTTTTCGGTTTGGATGGTATTATAGCTCAAGTTATGATTATTTCTGCAGGTTTGCCTACAGCAGTTAATACTGCATTAATTGCAGTGGAGTTTAAAAATAAGCCAGATTTTGCATCCCAGACTGTTATGGTAGCTACACTTATGTCGTCTATAACGTTGACTGGGGTAATATACTTTGCCACAAAAATGTTCCCGGTGTTTTAGGTTAGTTAACGGAAATATGCGGACTTGAAACCATTAGTTCTATACTTTTCGCATTATGTTTTTTAAGGATTTTAGTCTGCGCCTAGCCTTCACGCTGTAATTTTTCAGTCTTTTACTGGTTTTTTCTTTGCCCATCCCTATTAATTTCATTAGCCATCTGATCGGAGGCTTTAACAGCTTTATTAGCTTAGCAAAAGGCCATATTATTAGCTTAACAATAAAAGTTAGGATTTGTGTCACCCAGCGTGAGAACAAACAATTATATACGATTATACCCAATAGCATTGATATAAAAAAATATAGTCTAATTTCACCTTGATTACTTAAGTAGGCTGCTATAAAAACCAACATAGCAGTAAACACCCAAAAAACAATGTCCTCTATGCAAACTAAAAAAGGACGTGTTTTTAGAGCTTTTCTTTTCATCCTGAACAAATCATAGATAAAACCCGTGATAATGCCGGCACCTATGGCGCTTAAGAAAACATATACTTCATGCAACATATATTATAACCCTATTTAAACAGACTTGAAAAAAATCCACCTTTTTGCTGTGGCGCAGTTGTATCCAAGTATTCTATAAGAGCAATCTCTCCTTCTACATCTAAAGCAGCGCTTTCTACATCCAGCTTATTGATATGCATATTAGCACCACGAACAATTACCAGGCCCAGCAAAGTATCAACTACAATACATTCCTCATTGAAGCTTTCAACATTTTGCACACCAGTAATTATCATTTTTTTTCTATCTCTAAGCGTAATATTTTGATGCTCACGCTCAAGTAGCTTCTTTTCCTCAGCCATGATTATCACCACCACTCATATATTCCAACGGTTCCTCATACATTACAACAGCATTTTTTAGTAGATGACTGCCTATACACATCTAATACAAAGTAAGTCCATGTATTGGAATTCTATGAAACTAAAAAGGACAATATGCTTATTATTTGCACACTTCTTATAGCCAGAAGACACACAAAACTTTGTTTTTGTAGTATAATGGAAAAGAATTTACAGTTTTCATCTAAGTAGTATAGGGAAAAGTTTAAGGGGGGGTTTTATATGGAATACATGCCAGGCAGGTTTCGCCCGACAATTACAAGAAGTGATATAAAACTCAGAGCAAAGACATCCTTGTCCGGCAGGTGGGGTTCTGCTATTTTAGTTTTAATTATTTACGTTTTACTAGGGTTAGGATGCGGATTAATACCAATACTTGGAGCAATACTCCTCGTACCACCTTTAGAGTTTGGATTAAGTGTCTTTTACTTAAAGTTCTATAGAGAGCGTGATACTCAGATAGAAAACCTCTTCTGTGGTTTTAACATGTTTGGTAAAGTGCTCGCAGTATATTGGCTTACTACTTTATATGTTTTTCTTTGGTCATTGCTTTTTATTATTCCAGGCATTGTGGCTTCTTATAAATATTCACAGGCAATGCTCATATTATATGACAATCCTGAGATTACAGCCTCTGAAGCCATTCGTAGAAGTGGTGCCATGATGTACGGCAATAAGCTCACATTATTCATACAAGATTTAAGCTTCATTGGTTGGTTCATTCTATCGGTTTTCCCGGGCTTTTACATAGGTTTTTTGTGGTCAATTCCATACTATTACACCGCTCGAGTAGCTTTTTATGAAGACCTCGTATATTCAGCATTTTATGCTTAACAACACAGGCAACACAGGGGGACCAACACAGGGGGACGGTTCTTTTGTGTCAAATAACACAAAAGAACCGTCCCCCTGTGTTGGGTCTAGAGAATTTCAATCATTTCAGGGGCTTCTTCCTTGCGAACATGTTCGGTAACCTTCTTTACCCGAAATTTTGTTGAGCTCTCACCAAAACTTATTTCAATAATATCGCCTTCTTTTACAATTGAGCCGGGTTTGGCCACTTTGCCATTAATAGTTACCTTTTGTCTATTGCATGCTTCTTGGGCAAGAGTTCTTCTCTTTATCACACGACTTACTTTCAAAAATTTATCAATCCTCATTCTCTCTCTCCTTTAAATATTACCTTTGCTTCATCCCACAAAACATCCATTTCTTCAAGTGTCATGTCTGTAAGTTGTTTGCCATTTTCAGAGCTTTTGGTTTCAATATATTCAAACCTTTTAATAAATTTGTTTATCGTCTTTGTTAAAGCCAACTCGGGCTCAATCTTTAAAAACCTCGATACATTAACTATTGCAAATAAAAGATCGCCTAACTCCTCTTCGGTTTTCTGCATGTCCATGCTCTCATACGCCTGTTGAAGTTCATCCTTCTCTTCCTCTACTTTTTTCCATGCATCCTTTACATCATCCCAGTCAAATCCTACTTTTGCAGCTTTTTCTTGAACTTTATAACTTCGTATCAGAGCTGGAAGTATTGACGGAATATCTTTGAGAATTTCAGTTTGGGTTCCAGCACCCTTTTCCTTCTTCTTTACTTTATCCCACAAATCAATAACATCATCTGCAGTTTCTGCATGACCTTTGCCGAATACATGCTCATGCCTGTGTACCATTTTTTTACTTACACCATCAATAACGTCGTGGATAGTAAAATGGCCTTCCTCTTCAGCAATTATTGCATGAAATACAACTTGTAAAAGTACATCACCCAACTCCTCACAAAGCTTATCGGGACGTTTTAAATCAATTGCTTCAAGAACTTCATAGGTTTCTTCAATAAAAGATTTTTTTAGTGATTCATGACTCTGTTCTCTATCCCAAGGACACCCATTTGGGCCTCTAAGTGTTTTCATGATTTCTATGAAATCTTCAAGACTATACCGTTTCTTTTGCAATTTATCACTCCATTCAATGCATTTGATGTATCGTAATAAAATTTAGCATTTAGCCAAGCTATTTATGGTGTAGAGTTCTATCTATTTAAATCACATGGCCCACATATTTTTTCTATACTTCTTGGAATAGCATCCCGTGAGTTCTTCCATGGAGCATCCTGGTTCTTGTAATCAAACTTCAGTGTGAACCAGTTTACTTCTTCTTTTATTCTGTCCAAATGAATTAATTCCATTGACATTAATGTCATCACAAACTCACTTCTTTGTTTCCTGTTTAAATGTTTCAATGAGCCTTCAAGTAACATCTTTAGATGAGGCAAACAAAATCCTTTCTTTGAAACAAAAAGCTCCTTGAAGTCCGGCTCTTTGAAAAAAAGATATAGTATAACATCTGTAAACTTACCCATATTAAAACTTATCTTTTCACATATTGTACAACTTTTTTCAAGTTCATTAAGCTTGTCTATCATGCAGTTAACGAAATTTACTGATGCATCTTTATTCTTAAAGCCCTTTTTTATATGCTCTAAAGTACCAGTTTCCATTTCTTTTTTAAGGTTTGACTCTTCTTTTTCATACATTTTACGTAAAATCTCATTTTGCTCCATAAGGTGAGTATCAATTACAAGACCTAATGGCAGGCGATTTTCCTGTGTGTTGTACAACTTTGTAAAATGGAGATTACAAAAACCCTTTTTATTGGTTTCAATTCTGCTATCTGGCTCCATCATTGACGGTCCTAATGTGTACTTTAGTGCATCATCCTCTAGTCTCTTTTCAAGAATACACATTGGGCATTCACAATCTTCTCTAAATGCTTCACTTACAGGTATTGTATAAATACGTTCCTTCAAAAAAATACCACCTTTCGCAAGTGTTTTTATCTACTTGGGATTTATATAGCAAATTATCCAATGGTTTCTGCTATACCATTGAACACAAATCATGATATAATTCATTTTAACACTAGTTTGTAAAAAAAGATATCTTCTAACAAAATCAAGTTGTATAATAAGTATCATATAACAGCTGTGTAACTATACTTACATAGTATTGGGGGAAATTATGTATCGCATTATATCTACAAAGAATAATAACTTAAAAGTTAAAATTAATGACTTTAATCCTTTTCATACATTTTTATGTGGACAATGTTTTCGTTGGAATTATGATGGCGAACGTTTTTGGACAGGTGTGGCTCTCGGGCGCTTTGTAAGGTTGGAATGGGATGGCGAAGTATGTTTATTTTATGATATGGATGAACAGGAATTTGTAGATAAATGGGTAAACTATTTTGATCTAAACACAGACTATAGCTCAATAAAAAAAAGACTTGCCAAAAAGGATGAACACTTAAAAGAAGCAGTATCCTATGGTTACGGAATACGTCTTTTACGTCAGGATTTATGGGAAGTAATTTTATCATTTATCATATCTCAAAACAATGGTATACCAAGGATTAAAGGAATCATCGAAGCACTAAGCAGCAGTTATGGAAAAAAAATAAACAAAGAATATGGAGCCTACGCATTCCCTGACTTTACAGTGCTTGCTAACACCTCTTTACAGGATTTAAACACTTGCCGAGCAGGTTACCGCTGTAAATATATATTATCAACCGCACAAAGGTTGGATGACTCTCCTTCACTGTTAAGTAATATTAGAAAACTCCCCGCTAAAGAAGTTAGAGATATTTTACTTTCTTTTATAGGTATAGGAGAAAAAGTGGCTGACTGTATTCTTCTTTATAGTGGCATTGACAGAACGGCATTTCCTATAGATCGATGGGTTAAGCGTGTTATGGAAGAGTTATACTTTAAAAAGGAGACAAGTGTGAAAGATATACGCGATTTTTCCCACAGTTATTTTGGTGATTTAACTGGAATCTCTCAACAGTATCTTTTCTATTATGCCAGAGAAAACAAAATAGGAGTTTAGGTTTTGGGTCAATTCCAAAAGTAAATTAGACTTTTAGTTTAGGTTTTGTTAAGTGAGGTTTTTGCTAAATATTGAAAAAAGCAATTTAGCCGTGTATAATGTTAAATATTGCATAAATATATTGATAATTCAAGTTAAGATTTTTGGCGAAGGATACTGATATGAAACATCTATTTATTGTTAATCCTGTAGCAGGTAAAGGCAAAGCCTTAAAGCTTGTCCCACATATAAATTCATTAATGGAAAAGCTGTCACTTTCCTATGATGTAGAAATAACTAAAGCGCCGAAACATGCTACAGAAATTGCAAGAGAGTACATACAATTAAACAAGAATTTAAGAATATATGCTGTCGGCGGAGACGGTACCCTCAATGAAGTTTTGCAGGGCGTAGCGGGTAGTCATGCTGCTATTGGAAATATTCCAGCTGGCACAGGTAATGATTTTTTAAAAAACTTTAGTAAATTGTCCGATCCCGTCAAATGCCTTTCTGAGATTATCCATACTCAGCCAGAACCTGTTGATTTGTGCAAAATGAATGATCTATACTTTATAAATATTGCATCTGCAGGGTTTGATGCTGATGTAGTTGCAAATACACAGTACGTTAAGCGCCTACCTTTACTAAAAGGGAAAGTAGCCTATATTGGAGGTATTTTGCTGTCTCTTATCAGACTTAAAAACTACACAGCCACTTTTTATATTGATGATGAAGAAATACATATGCCAAGTGTCCTGTTGTCAGCGTTTGCTAATGGCAAATATTATGGGGGCGGTATGAAGGCGGTGCCTTCTGCCCTGACAGATGATGGATTTCTTGATATATGTCTTGTAAAAGGTTTGGGAAGGTTAAAGATATTACGCTTCTTCCCAAAATTTATTAAAGGAAATCACATTCACATGGATGAGGTTACAATTAAACGCTGTCGTTCGTTTAGAATGGTAAGCCCATCACCTGTACATGTAAATGCTGATGGTGAATTGTTCGAGTTAAGTGAAATCAACATAGAGCTTATAGAAAAAGGTGTTAACTTTATTAAACCAAATTAATAAATTAATTCATAATGTAGTAACTGTAAGTATTTTTTTTACCAGTTGTTCAACACATTCATTCAAAGTTGAGGATTCTGTATCCAAAGTAATGTCTGGATTTTCAGGTTCTTCATAAGGTGCAGAAATGCCAGTGAACTCTTTTATCTCCCCCACTAAAGCTTTTTTATATAACCCCTTTGGATCTCTTTTTATACAAGTTTCCACATTTGTCTTAACATAAACCTCAATAAATTTACCTTTTGATTTCTCTCTTGCCATATGTCTCATTTTAGCCATAGGAGATATGAATGAAGCTATAACTATAAGACCTGCATCCTGAAACAATGCACACACTTCTGAAATGCGCCTGATATTTTCCATTCTGTCTTCTTCTGTGAATCCCAAGTCACTATTTAGTCCAAACCTTATATTATCCCCGTCAAGTCGATATACTGCCTTTCCTATACTATTGAGTATCTTTTCGACTTCTACAGCAATAGTAGATTTCCCAGAGCCTGAAAGACCTGTGAGCCAAACAACAACCCCCTTTTGACCTAGGACTTTAAATCTGTCCTGCTCTGTTACCTTACCAGAATGATAGGTAATATTATTACATTTCATTGGATTCATCAACCTCTCTAACAATATGATTTAATTGCATTTTCCGGTATTGCGAAGGAGAACAGCCTTTTATTTCGCGAAACGTTCTATTGAAGGTTGAAAGACTGTTAAACCCACTGCTATAAGCTATGTTTGAGATACTTTCTTTATTTAGTACAATACTTTCTTCAGCATGTTTAATTCTAATTTCATTAAGGTATTGACGAAAAGGAGTATCAAAAACACTGTTAAATAGTCTGGATAAATAATACTCACTAAATCCAAACTTTTCAGCAGTCTTCTTCAATGTTATCTGCTCATGGTAATTATTTTCAATATACTGGGCGACTTGCCCAACCTTATAGAGTAAATCTTTTCTGCATGTGCTTGCAAGAGTCTCTTTACCATCTGTTTCTTTTACTATTACTGATAAAATATCATATATTCGCGCCAATAATGTAAAACGTGAACCTGGCTCTATGTTATTTACCTCATTGATCATTTTTTCAATATGTTGGTAGATATTAGAATGAAGGTTGTTATTCATTTGCTTTTTAATGAGAATGGATTTTGATAGGTAAGGAAAATCCTCATCAAATATGTTGCCACCGTTTATAGCATGTAAATCAAATATAATGAAAATACGTTCGCTTCCCGGTGATAGTGGAAAACTATGTATATCTCCACCAGAAATGAACACAATATCTCCCTGTTCCAGATCATATTTGCGATTGCTAATAACAAGCTTAGAACTTTTTTTTGCTGCAACAACAATCTCAATAGCCTTATGCCAATGGGATGGATATGTAAATGCTCTATCTTTGTTATTTATGACCCTTACGGGAAAGGGCCCAGAGAACATATTCATTTCTACAAGATTTTTGATATGCATATAAATAAACCCCTATCTCATTTTATATGAAAATGAGACAGGGGACAAGTGAAAGGGTATTTTACTATTCAACTGTTACTAATGCCTTCAATGGCGCTTTACCCATAAGCTCTATACTTCTTTTATCTGGCTGTGAACCGCCAACATACACTTCAAAATCACCAGGCTCGATAATGTTTTGACCATCTTCATTCACAACTGCAAGCTGCTCGGGTAATATATCAAAGGTTACCTCTGTGGACTCTCCTGGGGCAAGCTTTATTCTCTTCATTCCCGAAAGTTGCCATGTGGGTACCACACAGCTTGCTTCTAAGTCCTTAATATAAACCTGGGCCACTTCTTCTCCAACCATATTACCCGTATTCGTAATATTTACTGATATTGTAAAGCCTTCACCTGCTTTAATTTTAGTTGTTGAAACATTCAAACTACTATAATCAAATTGAGTATAGCTTAAACCAAAACCAAATGGATATAGGGCTTCATTTTTCATATATCTGTAGGTGCGGTTTTCCATGGAATAATCAGTAAATTCGGGTAGTTCTTCTGTGGTTCGGTAAAATGTAATTGGGAGTTTTCCCGATGGGCTAGTTTCTCCAAACAACACCGATGCTATTGCTCTTCCACCCTGCGCTCCAGGGTACCATGCATTCAATATAGCAGAAACATTTTCATCCGCCCAGTTAACTGATAATGCGCTACCCGTTAACAAAACTAGTATAACTGGTTTCCCAGTGGCACAGACCTTTTCCATTAGCTCCTGCTGTTGTCCAGGTAGATTCAAGTCATATTTGTCACCCGAGCCATATGCGTTACTTTTATGCATCTCCTCGCCTTCAATGCTGGAATCCAGACCTAGGCAAAGTACAACAACATCAGAATTTTCAGCACATATAACGGCTTCTGCTAATCTGTCTCCTGGTTCACCAAGTCCTTGTATTCTGTCTTCAAACAAGTGGCAGCCCTCTGAATAACGAAGTCTTACATCATCCCCAACCACTTCTCTTATACCATCGATAACTGTGATATATTCAGATGCTCTTCCCTCGTAATTACCAATTAGTGCCTGACGACTGTCGGCATTTGGTCCAATGACTGCAATAGATTTAATACCATCTTTATTAAGCGGCAATATTCCATCATTTTTCAAAAGTACCATTGATTTTTTTGCTGTCTCTAATGCAAGTTCGTTATGTTCTTTGCAATCCACCACATCATATGGTATGGATGCATAAGGCACCTGCTCATCTGAATCAAACATTCCCAGCTTCATCCTGGTAACCATTAAGCGTATAACAGATGTCTCTATTTCTTCTTCGGTAATTAGACCTTCTTCAAGAGCAATTAACAAATTTCCATAGAGATTTCCACAGTTCAGGTCGCAGCCATTTCTCACTGCTAGGGCAACTGACTCGGGTGCAGTTGTTGTAACATGGTGTTTAAGATGGAAGTCTGAAATAGCCCAACAATCAGATACAACATGACCCTTAAAGCCCCAATTATCTCGAAGAATATCTGCAAGAAGAGTTTTACTTCCACAGCACGGTTCCCCATTTGTTCGGTTGTATGCGCCCATCACTGCTTCAACATCTGCCTCTTGTACACATGCTTTAAATGCAGGTAGGTATGTCTCATACATATCCTTTTTAGATGCAATTGCATCAAATTCATGCCTTATCGCCTCTGGTCCACTATGGACAGCAAAATGCTTAGCACATGCAGCTGATTTTAGGTATTTCGGGTCATTTCCCTGTAAGCCTTTTATAAAAGCAACACCCAATCTACTTGTCAAATACGGATCCTCTCCGTAAGTTTCGTGCCCACGACCCCATCTGGGATCTCTGAAAATATTAACGTTAGGAGACCAAAAAGTTAAGCCTTTATATATCCCTCTATCATTCTTCTTGGAATTTTCATGATATTTGGCTCTTCCCTCTGTCGAAACAACATCCGCTACTTCATAAAGCAGCTCTTCATCAAATGTTGCAGCCAATCCAATGGCTTGGGGGAACATAGTCGCAGTACCAGCCCGAGCTACACCATGAAGTGCTTCATTCCACCAGTTGTAAGCTGGAATACCAAGTCTGTCTATAGAAGGCGATGCATGCAGCATTTGTGAAACTTTTTCCTCTGTAGTCATCCTGGATACAAGATCTTTCGCTCGTTCTTCAAAGCTATAGCTTTGATCTAAATAAATGGCTTTCTCTTTCATACTTAACCTCCTTTGGAAATCTTTTTATTTACGTTCTTTAGTCCTTATCTTTATTTTATCGGAAAATATTAGAAACTTCCAATCATCATTTGTCCATATTTAGTCATATCTTGTCCATTACAGCTCATATCTTCTTTAACAAAAAGTAAAGGTGTGTTTCCATACAGAAACACACCCCTTGGTTTTTTTTGCTATATATTTTCTTCTAATAAAAGAAACATATGCTTATAAAGGTACTACATTTGTTGCCTGAGCTCCACGTTGACCTTCCTCAATATCGAACTGAACACGCTGACCCTCATCCAGAGTTTTATATCCATCGACACTTATTGCAGAGTAATGAACGAAAACATCCTCTCCGCCTTCTTGTTCAATGAACCCGAAGCCTTTCTCTGCGTTAAACCATTTAACTGTTCCAACCATTTTAACACCTCCAACATTGAAACACTATTATTATGTGAGCATTTCTATAAAGTTATGCAATACATAATGTTGGTAAAATCCAAATCACAAAACTAAATTAGTAAATTTTAGCTTATCCTTTAGAGTTTACTTATTCAGCTTACCAAATATGCTTGATAATTGCAACACATTGATATATAATTCCAATACTATATTTTTTGTATAAGCCACTAATGTTATAGAACACAAATAAAAAAAATTATTTTTTAACTAAAATAATTTTTTGAGGAACTACGAGGATACTATTTTTATTCACTTTACTGTTGCATGTACTTTGTAGCGCAAACACCTCTACGATGCATACGATGCAATGATTTTATTTTTAGGAGGCTCTTTATGAAAGTCATAATAATTGGCGATGGAAAAGTTGGATACAGTCTTGCTGAGCATCTTTCTAAAGAGGACAACGATGTAACCATTATAGATAAAAATCCCGATGCACTAAAAAAAGCAAATGAATATCTTGATGTTATGTGTATCAAGGGAAATGGCGTGAGTACAAAAATACTATTAGAGGCTGGTGTAAGGGACACTGATTTACTCATCGCTGCCACTGCAAGCGATGAGATGAATATGGTATGCTGCCTTACTGGGAAAAAACTTGGCGCAAAACATACAATCGCTCGTATTAGAGACCCAGAATACGCTGATGAGTTGTCATTGCTTAAAAAAGAACTAGAACTTGATATGATTATCAATCCTGAAAGAGCCGCCGCACGTGAAATCGCAAGGATTTTAAGGTTTCCTCAGGCAGTAAACATAGAGGTTTTTGCAAAAGGACTAGTTGAGATGGTGGAAATAAGAGTTACAGATCTTATGCCAATTGTCAATATGAAGCTAATGGATATATCTAAATATTACCCATCATCCATATTAATTGCAGCTGTGTTGAGAGATAACGAAGCTATTATCCCAAGAGGAGACTTTCAAATTAAGACAGACGATATAATTTATGTCATCGGCCAACCCTCCAGCGTAACCAACTTTTGTAAAAAAATCCGGCTCTATGTTCAGAAAGTCAAATCAGTCATGGTAATCGGTGGTGGACGAATAGCATATTACCTTACGAAATCACTCGAAGAAACTGGCATGAGAGTTAAAATAATTGAGCTGGATTATGATAAATGTGTTTCACTCACTGAGCTCCTTCCCGAAACGCTCATTATCAATGGCGATGGTTCGGATGAAAAGTTACTGGAATCTGAGAACCTTTCGGAAATGAGCGCTTTTATATCCCTTACAAATCGCGATGAAGATAACTTTATGTCTGCGCTTCTTGCAAAGCAAGCAAATGTTCCAAAGGTTATTACAAAAATCAGTAAAAATAATTACCTTAATCTGATTAAAAATTTGGGCATTGACAGTATTATCAATCCAAGTCTAATTACAACAAACCTTATTCTTAAGTTTGTTCGTGGCCTGAAAAATGCACTGGGTAATCAAATTGAATCACTCTATAGAATAATCAATAATCAAGCTGAAGCTGTGGAGTTTACAATTAAAGAAAAGGCCGATTTTTTAGATGTCCCTCTCAAAAACCTAAAAATACATAGGGATATACTTGTTGCAGTTATAGTTCGAAAAAATGAGATAATCATACCCCATGGAAATGATTCTATACATTTAGGAGACAGCGTAATATTTATTGCTAAAAATAAACAAATCTCCGACCTGAGCGATATTATTACAACCGGGGGTGTAAACCTTGAACTTTAGGATGATTTTGAAAAGCCTTGGAGTTGTTATACTTATAGAGGGATTGTGCATGGTACCTCCTCTGATTGTAAGTTTTGTCTATGGGCAGGACGATGCAGCAGCTTTCATAATTTCGATAATTCTCTGTGCTGTAATCGGATTTTCACTCTATACTATACACATAAAAAACATCAATTTTTATGCGCGAGATGGCTTCGTAATGGTTGCACTTGGCTGGGTTTTTATTTCATTATTGGGCTCAATCCCTTTTATACTAAGTAACACCATATCATCACCCATAGATGCATTTTTTGAGACGGTTTCAGGTTTTACAACAACGGGCTCAACAATATTACAAGAAATCGAAAGTCTACCTAAGGGTATTTTGTTCTGGAGAAGCTTCACACAGTGGATTGGGGGCATGGGGGTTCTGGTACTGACTTTAGCAGTTCTGCCTTCTGTCGGTGCAAGTTCTCTGCATATAATCAAAGCTGAATCAACAGGACCTAATGTTGAAAAGTTAGTTCCTAAAATCGGTCAATCAGCCAGAATACTGTATACAATTTACACAGTTATGACTACTATTCAAGTAATACTACTATTGTTCGCAGGAATGCCACTGTATGACTCTTTAATACATGCATTTGGAACTGCTGGTACAGGCGGATTTTCATCTAGAAATTTAAGTGTAGGGGCATATGGAAATGTATATGTAGAAGTCGTCATAACTGTGTTTACTATACTTTTTGGTGTAAACTTCAGTCTTTACTATCAAATCCTAAAAGGCAACATAAAATCTGCCATTGAAGATGAAGAATTTCGTTTTTATATTGGAACTATTACCATCTCAATTATATTTGTAGCTATTAACTTGTATTCGAATGGACTTTTCTCATTTAGTGATAGTATAAGGCATTCTTCTTTTCAGGTTGGAACCATAATTACAACAACAGGATATTCAACAACGGACTTTAATCTTTGGCCCACTTTTAGTAAAATGATCCTCATTACTCTTATGTTCTTCGGAGGTAGCGCTGGTTCAACAGCTGGTGGAATAAAGTTCCTGAGAATAGTACTGCTGCTCAAGACAGTAAAGCGTGGAGTTACGAAAGCTTTACATCCCAGAGCAGTGCACACAATAAAATTAAACAAGAAAGTTGTTGATGATAACACAATCAGTAGAACTTTAACTTTTTTCTTTGCATACATGTTAATATTTTTAGTATCATTACTACTAATTACTCTTAATGGAAAAGATCTAATTACTTCTGCAACAGCTGTTTTATCAACATTATCTAATGTAGGTCCCGGATTTGAAGTAATTGGTCCAATGGGTAATTTCTCGGATTTTTCACATGGTAGTAAGCTTGTTCTCTGTTTTAACATGATAGCAGGAAGACTTGAATTACTTCCCATGTTATTACTTTTTTCTCCCACTGCTTGGAAAAAAGCAAGCATATAAATTGTAAGATAAAATTAGCTGTACAACATGTATGTTATGCTTCCGCATATAACAACAATATTGTACAGCAGAACTTAAAGTATGCAACATCGTGAAATGCTAAGTTTATTGAAGTAGTATAGCTACACAAAGTAGAATGGTTTTACTACTAATCAAGTAAAAGAACCGAGTTGTAAGCAAGATGTAGGGACGAGCAACAAACAATGTTTGTGCAAGCCCCTAAGAACTTAAACATTCTCAATTTTGCAAGGAATTTCGAGTTCAGCACCTACTAACCCTTCTGCTTTAGCTGTAACCTTTATAGTACCTTCACATCTAGCTGATTCTATATAAATCAGCAATCTTCCATTATATGCAGTTCTGAAATGATTTGAATATGGCGTTGTATCTCTTAAGTTACCATTCTCAAGCCCTAATAGAGAACCCCCGCCTTCTACCACTACATGAATTTCATCTTGAGCAGAGCTTACAAGCTGACCCTTAGAATCGGTAATCTCGGCTATAACATGTGTTATATCTTTTCCGTCAGCTTTTAGGCATTCGTCAATGCTCACCAATCTTATATTTGATGCAGAACCTACTGTTGATAAAACGTTAGTGACCTTATCTTGCTTCTCATTTCTACCAACAGCTTTTAATTCACCTTCAGTAAAGGGTACAATCCAAGTTAAATAGCCCTCTGGACAATCTTTTAACTGTTTAATACCATAGGATTTGTCGTTAATAAACAGCTCTGTTTCGTCACAGTTGGTAAAACAAATAACATGGATCATATCTTGTTCGGAGTAATTCCATGAACAGGATATACCATCGGTGTATGAGAAGTTTTCGCCTTTAGGTTCTACATGTGATGTAAAGAGCTGAATCATTGGCGCATCCGACCATAAACTCTTACGGAAGTAGTATATTGGTTTTTTAAACCCAGCTACATCCAAATGCCCGGATTCAGAACCATGGCTTGGCCAACCCTGTGTTTCTCCAAGGAAGTCGATTCCAGTCCAAAGAAACTGTCCTGATATGAAGTCGTAATCTAGAACGGTCTGCCATTCTTTTATGCCTCTTGTGTTTTCACTACCTAAAATAATATTTGCTGGATATTTAGCATGATCTTCTTCATACAAGTGTTCTTTATAATTGTATCCGACAACATCGAGACAGTCAGCAAGACCTGTAATATTTGACACTTCAGGAAATGCCAGTCCAGCAGTCACTGGCCTTGTTTTATCCCACTTCTTAACAATCTCCCTTAGTTTTTTTGCAACAACTACAAGTCTTTCTGCCCTCGGTCTGTTAGGATCATAAAGTCTTTCATTAATAGGTTTATTGGCATCATTGTTCCCTGTAGCTAATTGATGTGAGGGATGGCAATAAGGATCATTTGGATAATCAATCTCATTTCCTATACTCCACATTATAATAGATGGGTGGTTTCTGCCCCGCAGTACTAACTGAGTTAGATCTGCCTCATGCCATTGTGGAAAATCCTCATAGTAGCCGTAATGGGCAGGAGGATATACATTATGGCCTTTTACCCATTTGTTTTTTACACCTTCCCACTCGTCAAAAGCTTCATCTATTACAAGAAAACCCATTTCATCACACAAATCATATAATTCTGGCATATGAGGATTGTGGCTCATACGAATCGAGTTGCATCCCATTTCCTTTAAAGCATTAAGTCTTCTTTCCCATACTTTTTTCCTAACAGCTGCTCCAAGACAACCAGCATCATGGTGTATGCAAACTCCCTTTAATTTCATCCCTTTGCCATTAAGGAAGAAGCCTTTGTCGGGATGGAAATTAAAAGTTCGTATACCGGTATTTATTATTTCACAATCAATAACTACTCCATCTTTTTTAATCTCTGTGATGCATTTATATAAAAAAGGATCCTCAGGTGACCATAGTCTTGGAGAAGTTACATTCAATGTTTGCATATCGACAGCTTCACCATCACCATATATTTTGCATAAATTCTCTGTTGAAGCCACTATATCTTCTCCGGAATAAAAAGTATGGCTAATTGAAACATTTGCATTAGTATTGGTTGTATTTTTCACAGTAGTTTCTATTTCTATTAGTGCACTTTCCTTACTAGCGCTTTTAGTCGATACGAACACACCGTTTATTGGTGCAAATACTTTGTTTTTTAATACTACTGTTACTTTTCGATAAATTCCAGATCCAGTATACCACCTTGAATCTGCAATATATCTGTGATCAACTTTTACCGTTAAAACATTTGGCGTATCTCCAAAACATGCAAAATCGGTAATATCATAAATAAATTCAGTATAACCATATGGCCTCTTCCCAAGATAATAACTATTACACCACACCATACTGTTATTGTATACACCATCGAAAACTACATAAACACGCATGCCTTTGTACTCTTCAGGAAGATAAAACATTTTTCTGTAATAACCAGTACCGCCAGGAAGATATCCTGTACCACTCGAATTTGAAATTGAAAACGGATGCTCCACAGCCCAATCATGGGGTATATTCACAGTCCGCCACGAACTATCATCATAACCTTTAAACCATGCATACTGCTCCTCACCCAAATAAAACTTCCAATCCAAACATAAATCAATTTTTTTATGTGCAATTTTTGTATTCATACCCACCCAAATCCTTAATTAGCATTTTACGATGTTACATATTATGAGTTTCTGCTGTATAATAAATTTGGTTTACATATAAGCGTTTCCAATACTCTATTCAACAGCTAATTATTGTTAAGGTTACATCGCAAAAACCTTTAATAAATTGACAGGCTATCACTGACAGATAGCCTGCCAATTCAGTTTTCTATAGAGAATTCTTAAATTCTGTTAGTTGCTTCTGTACTTCATCAAGTACCTTTTGGTATCCAGCCATTTCAAGTTCGGCGCGGAATTCTTTCACCACAGTTTCAGGATCTCCTGCCTTACCAACACTAATGGCAGGTAGATATCTGTTCACAACATCACTCAATGCTGCAAGTTCACTCTCAACTGGTGACTTATCAAAAACAAATCTACCATATCTGTATGGTTTTGCATATGTTTCGAAATCAGCATATAGTTCTTCATAGTTATCAATCCAAGTAGTACTTGGGAATGCCAATTCAAATTTGTCCATACGTCCACCCCAGAAGTTGGATGAAAAACCGTGCTGGTCTGTTACAAATCCTTCTGGAAGGTCTCTTTGTCCTTTATCATTAATAACATACTGAACTCCTTCAATACCCCAGTTGAAGAGTTTATACATTGTTTCGTCATTTCTGATTAAATCATATACCATAAGAGCTCTCTCAGGATTTTTACAGTTTGCAGCAATGGCTGTAGCTCCGTGTGTAATTGACATCTTGGTTAAGTTTTTGCTTTCTTCAGCCCATGGGAAAAACTGTAAATCAGCACCTGGAACTTCTCTTTCTAATTCTTTGTAAGCAGATACATACGTCTGAGTATGATGTTGACGTACTCCTGTTAAGCCAGCCTTAAATTGAACCCAGGTATCAGCGGTATTGTTGAGAACGTCCTCTCTCCAATATCCTGCATCTCCCCATTCCTTCATTTCTTTAGCAAAGTTAAGAAGCATATCCGTACCATCATCAAGAGGTAAGAAACGTGATCTAACTTCCCACCATTCATCGTCGGATTTTCCAAATGCAAGTCCCTCTGGTACAGGATCTATACAGATATAGGATGATTTAGAGTTAGTCCAACCATCATATAGTGCTTTCATGTTGGATGCACCAGCAATATCAAAGGGTATAACACCCTGACTGCCAAAATTATCTTTTACTCCCTGTAAATAAACTTGGAAGTCATCCCATGAATCTATTTTCTCAGTAATACCAAATTGTCTTGCCCAATCACCTCTGTACATATAACCATGATTAATCCATTGTGAATACATATCCTCTGGGATAGCAATAATGTCACCTTTAAATGTAACTTCTGCCCAACTTGATTCGGGAACTGTTTCCCATGTAATAGGTGCGTATGTAGGCAAAAGGTCGTTAAGTTCAAGGAATGCTCCCCTTTGTGCATTCGGCCACATTTCTAACCAGTCAGAAGCTGAATTTATCATATCAAGTCCTTCACCTGTTGCAAGGAGCAAATTATACTGTGTCATGTAGTCTGTCCAGCCTATGTACTGAACTTCAAGAGCGCAATTTAGTTTGTCCTTTAAATATTTGTCCCATTCAGCTTTAACGGCTTCATATTGTCCGTTGGTAGGTTTATTCCCTAAAGACAGATGTGATATAGTAACAAACTTCGATGTGTCTATTCCTTTAGCGTCGCCACTTGATGTGCCTGTTGTGCCAGTACTTCCGCCTTTTCCACCTTGCGTTGTTGTACACGATACCATTGTCACAGCCAGCATAAGTGCGAAAATGAGCGCAAGAATTCTAGTGAGTTTGCTTTTCATACGAAAATCCTCCTTTTTACAGTTAAATTATTGAATTATTTTCATATAACCGCCAGGTTATTTGAATGCTTAACCCTTCACTGCGCCTACTGTAATTCCTTGAATAAAGTATTTTTGGACAAATGGATAAACAAAGATGATTGGTCCTGTAGCTACTACAGCTGTTGCCATTTTCATTGACTCCATCGGGATGTCCACTGCAGGAATATTCGAAGCAGCCGCTGAATCCCTAATGTAGCGTGCCTCATTAATAGTGTTGTATAAGAATAGTTGTAATGGTCGATATTTTACATTACTCGAAAGAAATAACATTGCATTATACCATTCATTCCAATATGTTAATGCAAGAAACAAACCAACCGTTGCGAGAGCGGGCTTTGCTGTAGGAAGTATGATTTTTATGAATATATAGAAATCACCAGCTCCATCAATTGTTGCCGATTCAGTGATCGAGTGTGGGATGGATTTTAGAAAATTTTTCATAAGAATTATCAGCCATGGTGACATAAGCAAAGGTAAAAGCACCGCAAGATAGTTGTCTTTTAGCTTTAAAGTTTGTGTTACCATCATATAAAATGGTATAAGTCCCCCTGAAAATAAAGTGGTAAAGTATATGTAAAAAGATATAATATTCCTAAGTGGGAAGTCGGGTCTTTGCAACGCATATCCAGTCATTGATATGATAAATAAACCTACTAAGGTACCTATAACTGTCATTGATATTGTCAATGCATAAGAGCCCAGGATCTGTTCGGGATTATTAAATATCAAATTGTATGCATCGAGGCTCAATTCTTTTGGAATTATAGAAAACCCCTGAAGTACTATACTTCTCTCAGACGAGAAAGAAGCAGAGATAATAAGAACAAAAGGAAGTATACACAATATACTGAGGAGCCCTGTAAAAGCAACACCTACAATTTGTATGAACCTTTGTGTCTTATCTACAACTTTTTGCCCACCTGTAGATTTTCTCATATCAATTTTTGAAATCACATCGGTCTGTAAACTATCCTGCATTACTGGACACCCCCTAAAACAATGAGTATTCCGGCTCAATTTTCTTAACTATCGTATTTACAGTCATAACGAGAACAAAACCAAACAGTGATTGGAAAAGTCCCACAGCACTTCCCATGGAGAAATTAAAATTAACATTTAAAGACCGGAATACGAATGTTTCTATGATGTCAGTTTTCTCAAAAAGCGCCATGTTGTTTGCACCTGTTAGGTTATAGAATAGCCCAAAATTACCTTTCATTATCCCCCCTAAAGCAAACAATAATAGAATAATAAATGTTGGTTTTAAACAAGGAAGTAAGATATATCGAATACGCTGGAAAGCATTTGCTCCATCTATTTCACTAGCCTCCATCATTTCGGCGTCAATTCCCATAATGGCTGCAAAATATACAATGGAACCATATCCTGTAGATTGCCAAAGATAAGCCAAAACAATAATTATAGGCCATAATTCGGGTATAGAATAGAAATTGATTGTATTTGCGTCTAACTGTTTTAGTAGAGAATTAATAAAACCCGTCTGAACATTGAGTAAGTTATAGGCAAATACACCTATAACAACCGCAGAAATGAAATAAGGCAAAAACATAACACTTTGAGAGAACTTCTTATAAATGTTTAGCTTTTTGCCCACCATCTCATTAAACAATATAGCTACTGTAATTTGTAGAATATTTCCCGTTACAATAAAAGCAAGATTATAAAGAACTGTATTTCGTGTTAAAGTCCACAACTGCCCCGATAATGCCAGAAATCGAAAATTCTCAAGCCCTACAAACTCGCTTCCGAATATCCCATCTCTATAGTTAAATCGAACAAACGCGAGCCAGGCACCTGGCATGGGAAGATAAGAAAAAATAAAAAAGAAAACTATAGCTGGTACACACATAAACAGAAGAGTTCTCTTCTTGTTAATCTTTTTAAAAACTTCAGCAATTCTACCTTTCATAAAACCCCTCCGTTCTTTATGTAACCGGTTACACTGATATTATAATTCTCACTGTATAATTTGTCAAGAGTTTTGAGTAAATTTACTGGTTTACTGTGCAAATTCACCATTCGACAAGCATAAAACTCTTATAGTAACTGAATTCTGTACTGTAACTGGTTACATAATTCGGGTATAATATGTGTGCCAAAGACATACTAAAACCATTTTTAGAGATTTTTTCCCGTTCTAAGATGGGATAATTAAGGGTTTTTATAATGCAGCTTCTGTTATTTTTCCACAGGAGCCCCTCTCAACAAAGTTCATTTTTAAACTAATATTAGTTACATCTTTCATTGGTTTCTCATCGATCATATTGTTTAGAAATTCAACAGAAAGTGAACCTAGTTTTTCATATGGATGCGAAATAGTTGTTATAGACGGCATAGTTATGGTAGAAATAGAGCTATCGTCAAACCCTAAGACAGAGAAATCACCTGGAACGCTATATCCTTTTGAAATACAAGTGTTTACTATACCAGCTGCTGCCTCATCATTAATTGCAATTATTGCTGTGGGGAGTTCTTTTTCTTTTAAAAGTTCAAGAATGGATTGTACTCCACCCTGATAATTATATGTGCTTAATTTAATCCATTCATCTTTCATGGTAAAGTCAAAAACACTTTTTGCCTCATCCAAAGCTTTTAGTTTTATGTCAGTTGACATGATACCTCTTTGGCCACCTAAGAAGCCTATTTTCTTATGTCCCAATGAAGTTAGGTATGATACGGCTTGAAACATAGCCTCATGCTCGTCCGAACTAACTGAAGCACAATTATCATAGTAATTCTCCAATTTTCCATTGATAATAACAACAGGTGTTGGATAAAAATTGTTCTTCAACAAGTTAACATATTGTACATCGGTCTTTGTTTCATTCACCCGTCCACCTAATAATATTAAACCGTCAACCTGTTTTTCACTAAGACGCAAAGTATAGAAGTCCTGCAATTTATTATCACTTAGTGTATTACACAAAAAAACAGTTTGCTCATATTCGGTAGCAGACTTTTCTATTTCAATAAAAACTTTCGCAAAAAAATGGCTTGTTACTTCAGGCATTATTACTCCTATCGTTTTAGTACGTTGAGTATATAAGCCCCTTGCCAGTTCGTTGGGTCTATAATTATACTTGTCTATAACATTTTGAACGAGAATTCTCGTATCCTCTTTCACTGCATCACTGTTGTTTAAAACTCTTGAAACAGTTGCAACTGAAACATTACACTCTCTCGCTATATCACGTATTGATACTTTATTTCTTCTCATAAATCACACTGCCTCCTAAAATACCGCTATATTCTCAAAACTCAATATACATGCTTATAAAAAATACATATTCCTTATAAAATGTAGAATACGCTTTCAATAATTACAAAATGAATGCTGCCTGATAAACTTCATTAAGAAACACAGGCATATAAACGCCTTACAAAACTATTGATTACTATACTTAATGCAATATAACTAAGCAAAAAATGTAACGCGTTACATCCTATTTCATATTACTTTTTTACTTGGCTTGTGTCAAATAATTAATGATATAGACAAATTAAAAAACAGTACTTCTTATGGATATGTAAAAAGAAGTACTGCTGTCTATGTCTTAATGCGGACAAGAGCTCTTAGTTTATTTCATAACAATTGTCATAAACTCTCTCATGGATTTTACACGAAACTCCACCTTACAATGCGGAAAAAAATTATCCGGATCAAAAAGACAACCAACCACTCCTGCATTATGTCCAGCAAGAATATCAATATCCCGATCACCTACCATAATAGCGTCATCCTTGTTCATATTATGTTTTTTTATGAGATGGTTAATTGCATCGGGTGCAGGCTTTGATAAAAACCCATCCTCGCTTGTTATGAAGTCAGCAAAAAGGTCATCCAGATGGTATTTGCTTAGATAGTCAATTGCAACATGATCTCTGTGTGTGTATAAATAGTTCCTTCCGCCTAATTCAGTTATTTTTGTTAATACCTCATTTAAGAATGGATATGGTTCTATTGGAATAAATTCTACGTTACGTTCGTAGGACCTATATATTCTACGCAACTCCTCACCCAAGTTGTGTTTTTCCTGATAATACTTTATACAAGTAGAAACGGATATTTTCAAATGCGATAATATTTCATTGCTTGTATGGCTATAGCCAAGATCACTTAGTGCTTGTTGAAATGCCCGAGTCATTTGTGGATAAGAATCAAATAATGTTCCGTCAAAATCCCATATATAATGTGAATACATAAATTAGCTCCCTTCAAGTCAATTTTAAGAATCAACAACTACTTCTTTTTTTTATTTCGCAGCATAAGAATCATAAAGCTCTGTCCGGTAACTACCATTTTCTATAACTATTTTATATGTTCCGTCTTTAGCGATAATATGGTCTTTTACATTTAGTTTATCTAGCCAAGATCTCGTCTCATCGATTCTCCAAGGACCTGTACCGGCCCCTTTTGAACCCCAATTGTTCTCCCAAAGCCATAGTGGAGTACACCACATTGCAAGAGATGGTGAGATCGCTTCATAAACCTCAAATCCAACGCCGCTTTGCCCATGATGTGCAAGTGCAACAATATCGGATTTTATTTTATCTATTGAATTGGTTCTTATCAACTTTTCTCCACCCTCAATACCAAGATCCCCGAGGAAAAGTACTGAAACATCCTCTGCAATCATTCTTATTACAGTAGAACTGTTATTTACAGCATTTTGGGTAAATGAGGGATCAGTTGTATAAAGTACTTCAAAGCTAATGTTATCTACCGTTACTATATCTCCCTTTTCAACAACTGTAATTTTATCTTGAAATGCTGGTAATAACTCAACAAAATCTTTTATGGTATGATAGGAATTCGGTTCATTCTCCCTTATAAAATGCGGGTCAGGAAAATGGTGATATATCCTATCTATACTGAAATATGTGGACTTATTCCTGAACATTTCTAAAAAAGCATTTATATGGTCGGAATGAGCATGTGTCAGAAACCATGCTGATATATGTGGCTTTTTACATCCTGAGACTTTCTCAATAAGATTTAGCAAATAATCAGCATCTGATTTTGTGCCACCATCTATTATGATAATACTTCCATCCCGTGACACAATAAGATATGACATCATTTGAGTATGGGACTGCTGTGCAATTTGGTACATATAAGTTTTTTTCATATGTATAGAATCCTTTCGTTCATATCCTTCGCGCACAATTATAGCTCATATAAAAATTTGATCAATATGCGGTTTTTTAAATAAGCGTAATTTATGTTTTTATAGTAACATTACCTTTAGCCTGCTTTCGCTTCTCACTACGGTATTTTCCCGGGCTAATGCCGTAAATTTGCTTAAATTTCCTCGAAAAACTAGCCAAATCAATGTACCCTACTTTCTCCATAACATCCCTCACAAGCATATCAGTTTCAATCAATAATCTACATGCTTCATCCATTCTTTTTTTTGTTAAGTAGTCAATGAAGTTCACACCAGAATTATTTCTGAAAAACCGGCTTAAATATGAATCCGTCATGTCAAATTGACTGGCAATACCCTTAAGGCTCAGGTTGCGATCCTTATAATTCTTATCAATATAAGACAGGATATCCTCATATACTGCTTTTTCCTCGTTTTTATTCTGACTTTCTATAATACTAATAATATTAAAAGATAACTTTTTAAGTCGACCCAGAAACTCATTTATGCTTGTATAGTGAATGAGTAAATCTATTTCTTTTTCTCCTTCATCTAACTTTATTTTTTCTACTATTGGCCACAGGTCCTGAACAATTCCATACACTATAAAGCGTAGACTAATAGCATCTGAACTATGCTTTTGAGTGTGAAGTAATTCAGATAGTTCGGCAATAGACTCTTCCACAGTAATTATGTTACATTGATTTATGCCCTGAATAAGCCTCAATTGAGACTTCGATGGATACCAATATGGACTTGAATGTCGCTGAGTTTTTAACTCATCAAAAAACGCTGTAAGATTACCACTATAAACAGTAGCCTCTGCAGCCGACACAGCTTCTGTAAAAGAACGGCTGATCATAGAAACATTTTCATATGTATGACCTACCCCCAATATGGGTTCAATGTTCAGAACATTGTAAAGGGTTTCTCTAATGGTATTGCTTATCTTGGGTATATTGTTATCATTCATATCAGTATTTAGTATTATTGCGAAATAACCTTGATAGTCCATTTCGATGCAATAATGAGTATAACCCAAGTCTAATGTTCGGATTGATTCAGTTGCTGTCTGTCTTTCAGTAAGTAGAAGCTTACGAGGTGGTTTAAATACTATCACACAAAAATGTGGTCCTGAAAGATCGATTCGAAGGTTTTTCATTTCTTCAGAGAATTTCTCACTACCAAAATTTGCACTATTGGTCAGTATCTTATGTAGGAAACGCTCGGTAAGCATAGCACGATTTTCCTCAATTTGATTTTTCATTCCCTGATTGCTATCTATTATGGTTTGAATTGAGCTGCTTATCTGCTTAAGTTCATCTTTATCTTTTGTATTATCTTTCACAGGTGTCATTTTCCTAAGAACCGTATTAATTCGAAGAATTGGTATGTAGTTTCTGAAAGCAAGTAAAACACCAGAAACAATGCATATAAGTAAAATTACACTAAGAAAAGTAATAACTGGCCTTTTAACGCTAATAAGTCTTCCCGCAAATTGTGAATTGGGAAACACAGATACATACGTCCAGTTATTTACATCGGAGCGCATTGCAATTATCGAATGTTTTTCCATACCTATTCTTTTTGTGGTAATTCCGTTATTATCCGATATTAGCCTAGAGAGTTCTTCATTACTATATTCGACATTGTTCTGACTGCTAAAAAGAATCTCACCTTTCTGATTCAATATAAAAAACGCATTATCAATTTCACTATCAATATCGGATAAAAGGTTTTCAAAGAAAGTTGCATCTATTAGCCCTATTATTGTTCCAAAACGACCCGTTTTATTTCCCCAGGGATACGTTATTACAGCCATTCTCTGTGTTCCATTTATAGTTAGGAAGCGCTCTGGAGGACTATGCCCAAAACTCGGAGTATCATAAATTAGATCATAGAACTCGCCGTAGCTCCAATCTCCTACAAGTTGATAGTGAGTATTAAGAAAATAGTCAATTGGCATTACACCTTTGTCGGAATATAATGTCGTATCTCCGCGTATGAACAATATCATTTCATCTAAAAAGTTGGCATGGGAGTGATATGTTTTTAACCTGCTAATGGCTTTATATCTTCCGTATTTTGATTC
>JAAYPS010000143.1 GCA_012519655.1 Clostridiaceae bacterium
GAAATTACTCTTTGCTTTTTCATAGTAAAGGTATATTATCCTCCTTTTATTGAGATGCTGTTTTTACAGGGCATAGTTTTTAAATACAGTCATTTGCTTTTAGTTTTACAAATCTAAAGCATATTTATACCCAATTAAGTTCATAATGGAATTGTAGATTTAAGTTAAAACATTGAAGTATTGTTGTTTTTAGTCAATAAACTAAGAAGATTTTACTAACAAAAGAAAGAGAGCTAAGTTATTTATGCATGTTTTATTTTTATATGCCTCAACAGGAAGTGGACATCTAAAAGCTGCAGAATATATTGAAGATGCCCTTTCTGAACTAGATCCAAATATTAAGGTGAGTATGACAGACGTTTTAAACATGTGTAATTTCCCTATTGAAACTTTTGTTTTGAAATTGTTCAGATTGCTAATATCCGGGTTACCAAATGTGTATCGTTTCTTTTACCGGCTCTCTGAAAACAACGCTTTGTTTAATCGTATAGCTGGTATATTTTTTAAAAGTAGTATTGAGAGGCTCCAAGAAAGATGCATTAATGAAAAAATAACTCACATTGTTTGTACTCATCCCCTTGCGTTATTATTCGTATCGAAGCTAAAAAAGAAAATGCACGATACATCCACCATTACTATGGGAATCATTACTGATTACCAAATACATCGGTTCTGGCTCTACCCAAGAATTGATTATTATTGTGTTCCAAATATGGAAATGAAGGAAGAACTTCTTCAAATGGGTTGGGATGATGACTGTGTCCAAGTGACGGGAATCCCCTGTCCAAGGCCATGTCCAAAGAGCCCACGCGCGGATGATTTAGTATATGCAAGTAATAGCGTTGGAACAACCTCATGCCTTCCCTCGAATGAGTTAATTTATAGAAATAGCGTTGAAAAACCTGGGTTAATATATGAAAGCAGCGTTGGAAAACCTGAGTTAATATATGAAAGCAACTTTGGAAAACATGAAAATCAATTAGATATGAAAGAGCCTTTTTGCCTGGTCGCAGGAGGTGGATGGGGTTTAAGTAATCTTGAAGAGACCACTTACAGCCTACTAAAAAAAGTTTTAAGCTGCAATCTATTTGTTGTTACAGGAAAAAATAGAGCTCTGTTTAAAAGGCTGAAGTTACTTGAAAGAAAGAACCCTGATCGATTGACAGTGCAGGGAACCATCCCAAATATGTTTAGCATAATGAGCAGTGCTTCGGTGGTGCTTACAAAGCCTGGCGGCCTAACTGTCACCGAGGCCATGATTCTAAGAAAGCCTTTAATTTTACTAAAACCTTTACCAGGAGCTGAAGAAAGAAACTTTAATTATTTAATCAATAAAGGAGCTGCTATATCTTTCAACTCATTTGTAGAGCAGCCCGATATCGTTAATAAATGGCACAGGCTTTTTTCCGAAAAGCAATCCCAGACAGCAAATAGTAAAAGCAGCGAAGTCATTGCAAGGTGGATAGTCGAAACAAAACCAAGTAATTGCAGGATGGATAACTGAATAGAGAAATTTGAGTGCAGTGAGAATGTCGAGTACTTTCACACATTTTAGTTTTTCTACTATATTGGATTTAAAGGTTGTGAGCCAACGAATACAGTACTAAATGTACGCAAACGGAATTTTCGCTATGGAGTGCATACATGTCTGCAATGTTAATACTTGTACACTTCTGTCAAAGGGGCATTTTGCCGTGTTGTAAATTTCAAATCAGCTGTACAATATACCGTGGCTGAATGGACATATGTAAATGGTGCCTAAATCACATCTCTACAATATTTATACTTGTACCCTCAAAAATTTGGTTAACAAGTTCAACCTCTCTTTTTTTACATGTAAAAAGAATGATTTGTCTTTTTTCACTTTCGGTTTTCAATAACTCGAGCACATTTTTTGTCCTGTCCTCATCATACTGAACAAATGGCTCGTCAAGAAACAAAGGCAATATTTCGCCATCTTTTTCAACAAGCATTACAGTAGCAAGACGAAGCGCAAAATACATCTGATCGGCTGTTCCAGAAGATAATTGTTCAGGAATAACCTTTTCTGCTACATCCGGTGTTTGAACATTAAGAGTTAAGCTGTCATCGGCCATTATATCTTCATACCTTCCACCCGATATTGATTTCATAATATTGCCCATCTGCTCATTTAGATAAGGGGAATAATCCCTCTGTATTTGAACGCTGGACTCGGAAAGTACTTCTATAGCGACATCAAAAGCCTTTCCTAACATCACCTTTTCTTCTCTGTTTTCTGTTAGCTCTTGAACCTTCTCGTGGGCAAGCTGTATCATCTCACCATCAGGAATATTTTCAAGGCGTGTTGAAAGAGTATTTATATCTAAAGATACTTTTGATAACTGATTATTCGCTTGACTGATTTGATATTCTACATCCTCAAGAGTTAAACTTCTGCCATCTGTTGAGGCTTCTACTGACATTACTCCATCCTGGTCCACATGCTTCAAGTTCTCTAAAGTCTGCCTTTTTTCATTTATCTGTGTTTCTAATTCCTTAAGAGTACTAATATCTCCACCGAGTATGATTGAGGCTTCTCTGTAAAAACTTTCTTTCTTATGAATTAATGTGGACTTTTCAGTTTCCCTATCTTTAAAATTTTGCATAAGGTGATTATATGTTTCTAAGCCTGTCCTCCATTTTTCAACATCTTCTTCTACAAAGTCGGAGTTTACAATTATATTTGCAAAGGTTAATTTTTGAACAATTTGAGTCTTCGACTTGTCCATGCCAGTTTGTATGTTCTTTATTTTTCCTGATATACGCTCCCTATTATTATATAGCCCCTTTAGCCGCTCTTTTTTATCTTCAAACATGTTTTTTAGTCTAATAAAATCATGGATGTTGTCAACTTTCGCCATCATCATCCAGTCATCCAGAAGCTTAGAGTTCACCTCATATTCTAACTCTTTAGTAGATTTTTCTTTTACCTTTCCATCACCTGAGCGTTTTAAGGTTGTGACCAAAAGAACTCCCATTGCAAGAGAAATAACTATGCCTACAATAGTAAATATCGTGTTAGCATTGAGTAATGACATTACGGTAACAATTAAACCAATTATTAAACCTACTAAAGCCTCCCACCGTTTAGCACTGGGCACTTTGGGTTCTTTTTTAGTATCGGTGTTCTTATCACGTCTATATTGCAGTACATTCTGTATTACTTCATCCATCTTTGATGTGTCTTCAGAAAAAATGCTATTTTGCTCCAATTCCTTTTGAAGTGACTCAATGGAGTCTTCATTTTCACGGTTTTCTATCTTCACGTCATCAAGCTCTTTAGATAGCAGCTTATAGTTAGCATAGTCGGACACCATATCATCAGAATCCTTGCGGGAATAGTTTTTATAAACCTCATATCCCTTTAGCTGTGATTGAATATTGTCCAGCTCTTCTTGCCTTTTATCTATGTTCTGCTCAATGTCAACTAATTGCTTGTAGCATTCTTCTAAAGAAGTGCACACATTTATAAGCCTATCTATTTCTTGCTTTTTAGCAAGTTGGGCTTTTAATAAATTTAACTTTTCTACTTTTTCTTTTAACTGTATTTCCTGCTTTTGTAATTGGTCTAATTCCAGAAATATATTCATGGAGTTCTCATGAAGCTTTGTTAACTCCTCTTTCTCCTGTGTAGCTATTTTAAGGCGTGAATTGATGATATCCAGCGGTCTGGTTGTAGTTCTCTCACTGCCAACAAAGTTGAGCTGTGCATCTTTGAGAGTGTTTATTGCCTTTTGGAACGATACTTCTTCATCGCCAGTCTGCTTAATATTTGTAAGCCTTTCTGCTATAACTTTTTTACCATCATTATTAATTACGCTTTGCATTTGTCCAATAAAAACAGTGCGTTCAAAACAGCTTTCAGTCAAGCCAAAATGCTGCTCAGCAAATTTAACTCCCTCTTCTTTACCCGTAGGGAATTGACCAGTTATATTATTCGAAAACTCATCCTCAACAGTAACGGTGTTTCTGTCAAAGTTTCTTGTAATCCGATATTTGCTTCCATCATCTAGCTCATATTCAAGCTTTCCTGAATAGGTGTTTAATACCCAGGGCTTGTATTGCCTCATTGGAGGAAGCGTGCCATCCTTAGCCTTTCTTCCACCTTTAAGACCAAAAAACATACCCTTTATAAAGGATTGAACGGTGGACTTACCCGATTCATTGCATCCGTAAAATACGTTCATACCAGGTTGTAACGTGAACAGACGATTGTTTATTTTTCCGAATCCATCTATCTCTATTTTTTTAATCTTCATAAACTTCTACCGCCTTTCAACACAGGAACACAGAGAACACAGAGGGACGGTTCTTTTGTGTTATTTCACACAGAGGGACGGTTCTTTTGTGCTCTCCAACACTGTGTTAACACAACTCAACAGAATAGTTCTAAAGTGTTGATATCCCCCGGTTTATATTAGCTCCCCAAGTCCTCTATATGCTCATAGCTCATAAATCTACCTTACCTTCAATTAGCGCTTCAAGCCCAAGATAAAGAGCTCTCTCAAAGATTTCTTTTTCTTCAGCCTGACCATTTTTATGTGCAGATTCGATTTTTTCTTGCATTTTACGAACAAATACACCTGTCAAAGTTCTTTCTTCGGATAGTTCCTCCAAATTATACATGGGTTGAGTTAAATCATTAAACTTCACACAGAAACAAGATTTATCAAGCTTGTCATTTATCTGTTCTAAATCAATATGGAAGTCAGGGCTAATCCGACCTTTTAAATTTATCTTAAAAATATCTCTTTCCTGCTCATATGTCTCCATTACATCATCAAGCCTTTTTTCTAACTGGTCATAACTATCAATACCATCAATATTTACGTCCACCTCATGGTAAGCTCTTTGCTGTGTCTTAATGAAACTACATTCCATTCTAACTGTGTCCTCTTTGGTTAGCTGCACCAAAAATACACCATGCTCCCCCATTTCATCGAAACCGAGGGGTTCTGGGCTCCCAGGATAAACTATACCTTTTTCAATGTCTACTTCTTTTTTCGAATGGAAATGACCTAATGCATAATAATCAAAACCCAAATCGGTCAGAAAGCTTAACTCCACAGGATTATGAGCACTTTTTGCAAACTGCATGTCCACAGTACCATGAAAAAGACAAATATTAAACCTATCTTGCAATATTACTGGCTGCTTTTGCATAGGAAGTGTTTCTTGATAAAAAGTGCCAAAACCTATCCCGTAAAAATAAACACCCAAGTTTTCTTCAATGTACTCAGGTTTTTCAGTTGTCAAAATATGTACATTATCGTTCCACGGATAACTCCTATACCAAGAATTCTTTACATACGGATCATGATTTCCCGGCACTAATATCACAGGCTTTTGACCTAAGCGTTTGTACTGCTCATTAAGCCATCTGATACTGCTCCTTGAAGCATACTCGTGTTCATACAAATCCCCTGATATTATGAGGAAATCCACATCATGCTCTATTGTCATGTCCACAATTTTCTCGAAAGTTTTCTTCAAATCCTTACGCCGCTCGGTTGAGAAATCTTCCTTCCCCATAGCAGAAAAAGGTGCGTCGAGGTGGATGTCGGCACAGTGAATAAAGGATATACTACTTTTCATAATTATCTATCTCCCCTAAAACAACCTAACATAATTGTATCATAAATTCGGTTCAGAATATGTATGCGCTATTATATATCGCAAGCGCCTATTGAAGCAGTTATGTAAATAAATAATGTTTTACTGGATCATCTGCCTTTAGCATTTGATATAACGCTTAATAGGAAGTAGCTTATCCTATAAAGTATATTTACAAATATATTTGCAGCCAATTAAGATACCGTGATGTGTGAAGCTTATTCTGTACAAAGCAACACTACAAAAGCCGCTGCATATTCTTGAGTGTGTGTCAAACTAATATCCATTGAAACGCCGCCCATTTTTTCAAAAACTTCCTTTGCGCCATCATGAAGGACTACATTTGGCTTTCCTGATTCAGATACAGTAACCTCTATTGTCTTCAGTGAAACACCTTTAGAAATACCTGTTCCTAGTGCTTTTGATACTGCCTCTTTTGCAGCAAATCTTGCAGCATAGCTTTGGTATCTTTGACTTCTTTTGCCCTCGCAATATTCTATTTCCTGGCTGGTGAAAACTTTCTCAACAAAACTCTTACCTAGCTTACCCACAGAGTTCTTTATGCGCTTTATTTCCACCATGTCAACGCCACAAAAAATATTCACTACTCAAATCCTCTTTACTCGCAATTAGTTTGTCATTTTCCTATGTTACATATTTAAGGTTCTATGTACAATGTGTTGTGATACGAAACAGTTGCTCCATTCTTGACATATTGCTATTAAAAAAAGCAAGCACGAGCTTATTTGTCCTGCCTGCGCTTGCATTTTGGCGTCCCGAGTAGGAATCGAACCCACATCAATAGAACCGGAATCTACTGTCTTATCCATTGGACTATCGGGACAAAATAATTATCAATTATAATTATACCCCGATAATACTATTTTTTCAAACTTGTTTTTTTAGGAAAAAAAGTCCACCACAATGTGATGGACTTTACGTAACAGGCTCTTGAACCCTAATTTATCTCAATTGTTCTATTATCTCTAGCAGATTGCTCAGCTGTAAAAACAAGCTCAAGTGTTTTTAGATTATCCTCCCCCGTTGTCTCTGCCTGTTCTTGTTTGCAAATCATCTTTAGGAAGTCCTTGTTGGCATCCACGATTGACGCATGAACCACACCATATTGTTCGTCAGCCCACCCATATCGAGGAATATTGATTTTCACCGAATGGGTACCTGATTCAGTGGTAGTTCTCAGCCAAAAGTCTGGTGCTAACTCAATAGAGCCTTTTTCCCCTTCAATAAGGATATAAGTTTCGGGAAATCGATCGTGTTCAATCTTAGATGCATATGACAATTCCACATTGCAGTGAATTCCACTAATCATCTTCATAGCTATAGAAGCTACATCTTTTCCTTTAATATTGC
>JAAYPS010000011.1 GCA_012519655.1 Clostridiaceae bacterium
GAAACGAATATTAAGTATGATTCTTTTGATCTGTATGATTATTACTATGATTCGGTAATGAAATTATGGAAAGCAGGATGGCTTAAGGGTGATAACAATGGATTCTTTAATCCTAAAGATAATGCTGAAAGAGCATCGGCTGCTACATTTTGCACAAGAATTCATAAAGGTGTCACAAAATGGCATGAAGACAATACTCTTCCCTCTCAGACACCCACGCCATCACTAACAGCAACACCTACTCCACTACCGTCACTAACCCCGTCTCCGTCTCCGACACCAACTCAGACTCCAGTGCCTACATCAATCCCGCCCTCTGATTCAGATAGGAATTATACATACTATACTGTTTCATTTAACTCCAACGGTGGAGCAACAGTAGACCCAATAAGAGTTAGAAGTGGTCGAACAATATCAAGCCTTCTTGTCCCTATAAAAGAAAATGCAATCTTCCTCGGATGGTATCAGGATGAGGGATTATACGAAAATGAGTTCACAAAAGACAGTGTTGTAACCTCAAATATCACTTTGTATGCTAAATATTTAATTGTTGAAGAAATAGCCGAAGAAGTGCTGGATAACTCTTTTGCGCTAATTGATCAGAACTCGGATCTAACTATTACCATAGAAGCATTAAATCCAAACATGACAGTAACTGATGTGAAAAACGGCATCAGTCTTGAAGATAATACCGGCTCAGATTCATCGGGATTAACAATTACAGGCAGCAATGGGGTATTCACACTTAAAGGTACAGATGGCTTTATTGAGGGAGCATCCTATAAACTCATATTAGATGATGAAAAGCTTACATTTGCCGATCAGGAGGATTATGTTCGCATATGTTCCTTTACTATAAAAAAGGATGAAGTATATAATATTGAGTTTAATTCTGATATTGTGTATATTCCCGATAGTCATATAGAAGACATTGTTCAAAATAATAACGATATGGCATATATGTCTGTACCTCCCCTTTTTCAGCTTTTTGGCATGGAAAATGCCAAAAAGCCCTTTTATAAAGGGCTTTTCGATGCAATTTCTGAGTCTATATATGGTGGAGACGAGGGGGATCGAACCCCTGGCCTTCTGAATGCCATTCAGACGCGCTCCCAGCTGCGCCACGCCCCCAGGATATTAACATATCCTATTATAAACAAGAAAAGACAATTTATCAATACCTTAAGACACTTTTGTAGTTATATCCTCATCCCTCTTTACTTCTTCTCTTGAAGAATGAGCTTATAACGGGGGGCAGAAAACTTAAGAGAGTAACAATGATCCACTGCTCAGCCAATAGTGCAACAGTTCTGAAAAGACTTTGTAATGCTGGGATATATATAACTGCTACCAAAACAGCTAATGATATAAACACAGCTGCAACTAACCATAAATTACTTAATATAGGTATTCGGAATATGGATTTTTCCTCGGATTTACATTCAAAAACATGAATTAACTGGTTTAATACAAGAGTTACTAACGCAGCAGTTCTTGCCAACTCAAGGCTACCTGATTGCCGGAATACAATTATGAATGATAGTAAAGTTGAAACACCAATGATAATCCCTCTTGTTACAATTAGCTGCCACAATCCATCTGCGAAAATATGTTCATCAGGATCCCTTGGCTTTTTTTTCATAACTGATTTATCTCCCGACTCCATGCTTAAAGCTATTGCGGGTAAACCATCGGTTACCAGGTTTACTAATAAAATTTGCGCCGGCAGTAATGGTATTGGCATACCTAGAAGCATTCCCAAAAACATTGTAAGCACTTCTCCGATATTACATGACAGTAAGTATCTAATGAACTTCCTTATATTGTTGTAAATGTTACGCCCTTCTTCTACGGCTGCTACTATTGTCGAGAAATTGTCATCAGCAAGAATCATTGAAGCAGCTTGCCTTGTCACATCTGTCCCAGTACACCCCATTGCCACACCAATATCTGCCTCTTTTACGGCTGGAGCATCATTAACACCATCCCCTGTCATGGCCACAATTTCACCTTTTTCTTTATACGCTTTAACAAGCCTTAGTTTATGCTTAGGCAAAACACGTGCAAAAACTGTTGTATCTTCTAATTTGTTTTTGAGCTCTTCATCAGTTAATTTTTCAATTTCATTACCTGTTAAAACCTCCTGGTTCTCATTTGAGATTTTTAGAGTCTTCGCTATGGCTTTTGCTGTTTCTTTGTGATCGCCAGTAATCATGACAGGCTTAATTCCTGCTACTTTACACTGTTTAACAGCATCATATGCTTCGCGTCTTGGCGGATCCATCATTCCTGCAAGCCCAAGAAAAGTAAGTTCTTGCTCCGGATCCTCAGGTATAGTTTTGCCTTTCTCCACAATTCTGTATGCCATACCTATAACACGTAAGGCATTTTTAGCCATAAAGCTATTCTCCTGCTCCACTCTTTTTATGTCATAGTCTACAATCTTTCTTTCACTATTTGCCACCATAATGGAAGTACATTTCTGTAGTAATATTTCGGGTGCACCTTTTGAAAAAACTATTGTCTCTCCCAACGGAGTACTATATATGACAGTCATCATTTTTCTGTTTGAATCGAACGGGATTTCTTTAATTCTTTGATATTTTTCAGTAATCTTCTTGGTACGGTATCCTGTTTCAACCGCCATTTGAACAAGCGCGACTTCGGTGGGATCCCCCAAAAATATATCTTCACCTATATTTTCCCCCTCATTGTTTTCAACTTCATGTATATTCACATTTCCACATAGTATGCCTGTCAAAACCATGAGATTTAGGATCGGATAGTTTATAGGATTGATGGACTTACCCTGTAAAAGAAATTTGCTTTTATGCTCTGTTTCACTCCGTAATACTTGGTATCGTGTTCTACCACAATATACCGAAACAACTCTCATTTTGTTTTCTGTAAGCGTACCTGTTTTATCAGAACAAATCACTGTTGCGCACCCTAATGTTTCAACAGCAGGAAGTTTTCTTATCAATGCATTTTTCTTTGCCATTCTCTGGACTCCGAGAGCTAAAGCAATTGTAACAACTGCTGGTAACCCTTCTGGAACTGCTGCTACCGCAAGACTTATTCCGGATAATAGCATAGCAAATACATTTTCGCCTCTAATAATCCCCAATAACGATACTATTGCACATATTATGAAGCAGACTACAACGATATAGCCACCCAGCGTTTCAAGCTTTTTTTGCAGCGGCGTGTCTTGAGTTTCTGCAACCTGTATCATATGAGCAATCTTACCCATTTCAGTATCCATTCCGGTTTTTGTTATTACAACACGACCTGTTCCACTAGTGGCAATACAACCCATATATACTTGATTCTTTTTAAAGGATTCGTCATCAAGCTCCAAGGTTTTAACTTCTTTAGATACAGGCATTGACTCACCTGTAAGCATTGATTCATCGATTTGTAAACTGTTTGAATTGATTAAAACTCCATCTGCTGGGATTCTGTCACCAGCTTCGACTGCAACTAAATCACCTGGAACAATCTCTTCTGCAGGAATTTCGGTAAGCTCATTATCACGAAAAACTCTTGCCCTGGGAGCTGCAAGCTTTTCTAGAGCTTCCATAGTCTTCTCGGTATGCATTTCTTGGGAAAATCCCAATACAGCATTTATTATAACAATAGCAAGTATGGTTAGTGCTTCGGTTATTTCACCCATGATCATTGAAATTGCTGTTGCAGCCAACAACGTAATGACCATAAAGTCGGTAAATTGCGACAATAATAGCAAGAGCCAGGTTTTCTTTTTCTTTTTAGTCAGCTTATTCTTTCCATATATCTCTATTCTTCGTCTTGCTTCACTGCTTGATAAACCTTCCTCTTTCTTTTTTATTTGTGCCTCATTAGGTAAAAGTTTAATCGCTTGCATATAAAAAGCCTCCCGATGGAATTATTTTTTCTTTATGCATAAATAATTCTATGCGGGAGGGTTTATAAATAGTACAAGCATGTTTTATCTATATGATAAGCATATATACCTGGATTATCAATCTAAATCTATTTCTAGAAAAACTGGACAGTGATCTGATCCAAGTACATCTGGATGCATTCCAGCTTCTGTTATTTTGTCATTTATATTATCAGCTACAATAAAATAGTCTATACGCCACCCAACATTTCTTTCTCGGGATTTAAACATATATGACCACCATGTATAAGCATCAGTTTTGTCAGGGTATAAATACCTGAAACTATCGGTAAAACCACTTTGCAATAGTATGGTCATCTTTTCGCGTTCCTCATCAGAAAATCCGGCATTTTGCCTGTTTGAAGACGGGTTTTTTAAGTCTATTTCATTATGTGCTACATTTAAATCTCCACAAATTATTACAGGTTTAGTATTGTTAAGATTAAGAAGGTACTGTCTAAAATCATCTTCCCATTGCATTCTATAATCCAACCTTGCTAAACCACGTTGAGAATTTGGCGTGTAAACATTTACTAAATAAAAAGTGTCGTATTCTGCCGTCAAAACCCTTCCTTCATTGTCATGCTCATTTATTCCAATTCCATCCACAACGGATAACGGCTTTTGCTTTGAAAAAAGTGCAGTACCAGAATAACCTTTTTTCACAGCATAATTCCAATACTGATAATACCCATCAAGGTCAAGCTGGACTTGTCCTTGTTGAACCTTGGTTTCTTGAATACAAAATATATCGGCATCAGCGTTGTCAAAAAATTCCATAAACCCTTTTCCCAGACAAGCCCTTATACCATTTACATTCCATGAGACTAACCTCATCACATACCTCCGACCAAGTTAAGTTTGATTTTATTGTATATATAAACTAAATAATAAAAGGTAGTCATCTACCCCCTATTCTTTATCTTCTCCCATATATTTGAAAGGTGAACCCGATACAAACTTATATCGCCTACCATAGCGATCTTCAAATATCTCAGAACTAACCCTTTCAAGTTCTATAGCGTTGCCCTCGTCATCAACAATAACGTACGCCCTTCCTGTATGATTTATATCATAGTCTTTTCCTTCTTCCAAGACAACTTCTTGCTTTGGTCGATTAACCGAGGTAATAACCAATGCTATAACCCCTATTGATACAACTATTACGAGAGCTAATATAATTATCATATTGTTTGGATTACGGGATCTACTCCACTTTTTCATGAAATTCATTCCAAAAGACCCTCATTTCTCTTTTTAATTCATTATCTGATACTTATGCAAAAACTATTCATCATAGAGTTTTGCATTATTACTATTATCCTACATTTTAATGAATATTTCCAGTCCAAATTTTATTAAAATCCCCCCGGTATTTTCTTCCGGGGGGATTTTTTACGTATGATAAATTACTCTGCCATCTTTTTATAGCCTTCGTATCTCTCATCTGCATCATCTTTTGCCTTAGCAAAAAGTGCATCTGCTGTTTCTGGGAATGTCTTCTTCAATGAAGAATAACGTACTTCTCCGTCAAGGAACTCTTGGAAATCTTCCTTTGGTTCCTTCGAATCAAGAATGAATGGATTCTTTCCTTCATCCTTCAGTTCCGGATTGTAACGCCACATATGCCAGTAACCCGAATCCACAGCTTGCTTGGTTCTTGCCTGTGTACGACCCATTCCTTGACGTATACCATGATTGATACATGGAGCATATGCAATTATCAATGATGGTCCATCATATTTCTCTGCTTCAATAAGGGCTTTCATGAATTGATTTTTGTCGGCTCCCATAGCAACCTGAGCTACATAAACATAACCATATGTTGTTGCTATCATACCAAGGTCTTTCTTCTTAACCTTCTTACCAGAAGCTGCAAACTTAGCAACAGCTGCAGTAGGTGTAGCCTTTGAAGACTGACCACCGGTGTTAGAGTAAACTTCAGTATCAAACACAAGAACATTTACGTTTTCACCTGAAGCTAAAACATGATCCAATCCACCATATCCTATATCGTAAGCCCAGCCGTCACCGCCAAGAATCCAAATTGATTTTTTAATTAGGTAATCTTTCTTATCAATAATGCTATCAATATGTTTCTTTGCTTCGCCTTGGCTAATTGAGCTATTTTCTATTGCTTCAAGTACTTCTGCCGATGCCTTCTTTGAAGCATCTGCATCTTCCTTACCGGCAATCCAATTATTCATAGCATCTTTTAGTTCATCAGAAACATCCATGTCTAAAAGAGCCTTCATACTGTTTTCGATACTATCACGCATTTGCCTTGTTGCAACTGCCATACCATAGCCATATTCAGCGTTGTCTTCGAACAATGAATTTGCCCATGCGGGACCTTTACCTTCTTTGTTCTTAGTATAAACTGTTGCAGGAGCAGAACCACCCCAGATTGAAGAACAACCAGTTGCATTTGCAATAATCATTCTGTCTCCGAACAATTGAGTAACAACCTTAATATATGGCGTTTCTCCACAACCAGCACATGCGCCAGAGAATTCAATTAAAGGCTGTGAAAACTGACTGCCTTTTAATGTTGTTAATGGCATTTTGTCATCTTTAACAGTAACTTTATTAATTGCATAATCCCAGTTATCGGCCTGTCCCATTTGTGGTTCAAGTGGCTTCATAATAAGTGATTTTTCTTTAGAAGGACAAATATCAGCGCAGTTTCCGCAACCAGTACAGTCAAGAACACTTACCTGAATTCTGTAATTTAATCCTTTAAGTTGTGCTCCGATTGCTGGTTTTGTTTCGAAACTATCAGGAGCATTAGCTTTTTCCTCATCATCAAGTAAGAAAGGACGAATAGCTGCATGCGGACATACAAATGAACATTGGTTACATTGTATACAGTTATCAATTTGCCATTCAGGAACGTTTACAGCAATTCCGCGTTTCTCATAAGCAGATGTTCCTGCTGGGAATGTTCCGTCTTCAGCTCCAACAAATGCACTAACAGGAAGTTCATCACCCTTCATTGCATTCATAGGATTCATAATGTTCTTAATAAAGTCTGGAGCATCTTCTTCTTTTTGTTCTTCAGCGTCAACTGCTGTTTTCCAACTTTCGGGTACTTCAATTTTCTTTAATGCGTCAATCCCCTTGTCAACTGCCTGATAGTTCATCTGAACTACCTTCTCACCCTTATTTCCATAGGATTTAACAATGGATTCTTTCAGATATTTTACAGCTTCTTCAACTGGAATTACATTAGCAAGTTTAAAGAATGCAGCCTGCATAATCATATTTATACGGCTTCCAAGACCAATTTCTTCAGCTATTCCTGTTGCATTTATTGTGTAGAACTTAATATTGTTTTCTGCAATTTTTCTCTTTAAGTCGGCTGGCAAATGGCTGTCCAGTTCATTTTCATCCCACTGACAATTCAACACAAATGCTCCGCCATTTTTCAATCCATCAATTAGATCATATTTATAAACATAGGATTGGTTATGGCATGCAATATAGTCAGCTTCATCGATTAAATATGTAGAACGGATCTTGTTTTTACCAAAACGCAAGTGAGAAACAGTAACACCACCGGACTTTTTCGAGTCATATGCGAAATAGCCCTGTGCATAAAGGTCAGTTTCATCACCAATGATTTTAATTGCACTTTTATTTGCTCCTACAGTACCGTCTGAGCCAAGGCCCCAGAACTTACAGCGTACGGTTCCTTCGCTTTCTGTAACTATCTTCTCATTAACTTCAAGTGAAAGATTTGTTACATCGTCAACAATACCAACGGTGAAATTATTCTTTGGATTTTCTTCCTTTAAATTGTCAAACACTGCTTTAATATGTGAAGGTGTGGTATCTTTTGAAGCCAAACCATAGCGACCGCCAACAATTAAAGGTTTAATGTCGTGGTTGTAGAATAAATCTCTGATATCAAGATATAGAGGTTCTCCTGTAGCTCCTGGTTCTTTAGTTCTGTCAAGTACGCTAATGCGTTTAACAGTCTTTGGAAGAACATCGAAGAAGTATTTACTGCTAAATGGACGATATAGGTGAACCTTAATAACACCCACTTTTTCGCCTTTAGCCATCAAATAGTCAACAGTTTCTTCGATGGTCTCTGTTACAGAGCCCATTGCAACAATAATATGTTCTGCATCAGGTGCACCATAATAATTAAATGGCTTATATTCTCTGCCTGTAAGCTCTGAAATCTGTTTCATATAATCGTTCACAATATCTGGAACTGCGTCATAGAACTTGTTTGATGCTTCTCTTGCCTGGAAGTATATATCCGAGTTTTGAGCTGTTCCGCGTGTAACAGGATGTTCAGGATTCAATGCGCGTTTTCTAAACTCACTAACTGCATCCCAGTCAAGCATTTTTGCGAAATCGTCATAATCAATGACTTCGATCTTTTGAATTTCATGAGAAGTCCTAAAACCGTCAAAGAAATGAACAAATGGAACTCTTGACTTAATTGTACTTAGATGAGCAACACCAGAGAGGTCCATAACTTCTTGTACACTTCCTGCCGCCAACATAGCAAAACCAGTCTGTCTTGCTGCCATAACGTCAGAGTGGTCACCAAAAATTGATAGAGCATGTGTAGCAAGGGCACGTGCACTTACTTGGATAACACATGGTAGTAACTCTCCTGCAATTTTATACATATTAGGTATCTTTAACAACAAGCCTTGTGAAGCTGTAAATGTAGTTGTTAACGCACCTGCTTGTAAAGAACCGTGCACAGCACCTGCTGCACCAGCCTCGGATTGCATCTCTGTTACTTTTACTGTTTGACCGAACATATTTTTCATTCCATTAGCAGACCATTCGTCTACGAATTCTGCCATGTTTGAAGATGGAGTAATCGGATATATAGCAGCCACGTCGGTAAACGCATAAGATACATATGCTGCCGCCTGATTACCATCCATTGTTTTCATGTTTTTCTTGGACATTAATCTCCCTCCTTAAATATTGGGTAAATTTTACTTATAAAAAAGTAACTTATGAACAGGAAATTTAATCCCCCGTATCATTATTTGCATTTGATATGCTTTGAGCGTAGTAAAGCAACAAATTTTGTACTTTGTATACACAACATCTATATTATACACGATATGTCTTGTAAAGCAAAGTCATTATATCATATTTTTTTGGAACTGTAATTAGAAAATGTGCTTAACTATCATATCTAAGTGGATAATAAAGCTACTATAATATAGTTAGGGTGTTATCAGCCTTTTGATAAATACTCAAGTAATCTATTAAGATACATTCTTTTTGTGAATCTATCAGGCAGATTGGGTAAAGGACCAATTTTGTTGTAAAAATGAAAATATAATTGATTCTCAAGTGTCCTCGAATAAATAGGATTCTTAATATTTTTGATTCTATTTCCATACTCGGTTAATAAAGATTCTTCTTTTGGTGTAATGCCAATATTTTGATGTTCATTATATGTGTTATTAAAGTCACTGAAAGCATTTTTATTATTTTTAACTTTTACAACAACAGTGTTTGCTGCTAAATCTCCAATTCTCATGAATCTTTGACTTAAAAAAACAGAAAGTATTCCCACGCCATAAATACCAGGAAGCATATCTCCAATACGTATCAGATTTCTTATGAGAGTAGCTGTAAAAGAAATAGGCTCACCATTTGCCATAATTACTTTAAGTCCAACAATTTTTTTACCTATGGTTGAACCTTTCATAAAGAACTCTAACAAAATGAAATACCCGGATTGAGTAATGAAAATTAACAAAAGAGCAATTACTATATATAATGTGTTGTCTTTGGCATACCATAAATCTACCACCTCATTTCCGGATATTAAAGCTACAATTAGAATAGTAACAATAAGTATAGCGTTCTGAATGAAAGTATCTATAGCCAATGCAACTCCCCTGGAACCAACTCCGGCCAGTTCAAAATCCAAAGTAATATTTTCGGGTGTCTGTACCTTATATATATTTCTCATAATTTCAACTCCAAACTATATTTCAACCAGTCCAATATGAAATTTTGATAAGTTCTTTTTATCATTGTATCAGAAATTTGAATTTGATAGAATAATAGCTAGAAAATTGTTTGAGATCGATTTTATAAAATTCCAGGAGAGTAGAATGAGAGAAGTACTATTTATCAATACTAACCAAAAAACTTGGACTGAGCTTGAAGAAGCAATTAAAAGTTTTAGCTCTAAAACAAAGAAAAACACAGATAACGATACGCTCCATCGCCTTTTCTTCCTATATCAGACTGTTTGCGGTCATCTGTCTATAGCAAGAACCCGTTATGGGAACACTGATACCGTAGAATATCTGAACAGCCTCGTTGCAAGAGCACACCAAGTTATATATGTTAGTAAGCCCAAAAAGATATCCAAAATCATAAACTTTTTTTTCAGAGAGTATCCCATAATGTTAAAAAAGGAACTACCAACTTTCTTAATATCAACTGGAATTTTTATTTTGAGTTTTCTTCTAAGCTTTCTCATTGTATTGCTAAGAGAAGATTATGCGTTATCTTTTGTCCCTGTTGAATACGCAGATGCTATAAGAAATTCGGATGGGTCTGCTGCAAGTTTCAACTACTCTATCGCGTCTGTAGCTATATTTACAAATAATATAAGAGTAGGAATTACAGCATTTGCTCTTGGAATCACTTTTGGGATTGGTACAGTTTACGTTCTTGTAAAAAACGGTGTACTTCTTGGAGCACTTTCTGCAGTAGCTGTAAATGCGGGCATAGGCTATACTTATTGGTCTTTAATCATACCTCACGGTATACCCGAGTTATTCTGTATTTTTGTTTGCGGTGCTGCAGGTCTTGTAATAGCAAAATCAATAGTTTTTCCTGGCATTTATTCACGGCGGAAATCTTTTATATTGGGTGGGAAAAAATCACTCATGTTGTTTTTGGGTACAATACCTCTTTTTATTTTAGCAGGTCTTACAGAAGGATACTTTACCCCCCTACCTATAGATCCGCTTTGGAAATATATCGTAGCAATTGTCTGGCTAATTATCCTTTTAATATATATTCTTTTACCGAGGGATAAAGATAAGCCGGTTAAAATACAAAGCTAATTCTAAACTTAATATCTAAAAAATAATTTATGGTGGTCATAACCGGTTAAAATTCAAAGCTAATTCAAAACCAATGTAAATATATACTTCAAATTCATATTTCCATCTAAAGACTCATCTCCATTATGATATATGACAGAATTAATATGGGGTTTTTTTAGGGTATTTATCTTTTCGGTTAGTTTCGGATAGTCAAGTATAGATATTATTTTTCATAGCAGTTATTCCTCGTTATTTTTATAACAAAGTTATTCATTACCGTTGCGCACACTGTTTCTTTATGATATATTTTACATAACCAAAAACTACAAATTTATATTTACTATAAAGTATACTTACATAAAAACATTAATGGAGGCGATATAATGGGAAAATTAGTTGGAAACGCAATATTTGGTCAATCAGGCGGACCAACATCGGTTATTAATGCAAGTGCTGCAGGAGTTTTCACCGAGGCTCTACGTCAAGACTGCATAAACAAGGTCTATGGCGCAGCTAACGGTATAAGAGGCATTTTAGAAGAAAATTTTTATGACATCGGTATGGAAGATCCAAAGGAACTTGAACTTCTAAAAACAACCCCTTCTTCGGCTTTAGGATCTGTACGATATAAGCTCGCTGATGAAAAAGATGATGGCACTGATTACAAACGTTTACTTGAAGTATTCAAAAAATATGATATCCGTTATTTCTTTTATAACGGTGGGAATGATTCCATGGATACTTGTAACAAAATAAGCAAGTATATGCAAAAGGTTGGTTACGAATGCCGAGTTATGGGTGTCCCCAAAACTATAGACAACGACTTAACTGAAACCGATCATTGCCCTGGTTATGGAAGTGCAGCTCGTTATGTAGCTACAGCTACAATGGAAGTTTATTTGGATGCACATGTTTATGATACACCAATGGTTTGTGTGCTTGAAGTAATGGGTAGAAATGCTGGATGGCTTACAGCAGCAACAGCTCTTGCTTCTTATAAGGGCTTAGGTCCTAACTTGATTTATGTTCCAGAAATTGTGTTCGACATGGACAAATTCATTAAGGATGTTAAAGCTGTCTATGAAAAGAATAACGGGAACGTTATCATTGCTGTATCTGAAGGAATCAAGGATAAAGATGGCAAATATATCTCTGAATACGGATCTGACCTTGCAAAACAAAAAGACTCCTTTGGTCATAGTCAATTAGGTGGTACTGCTCAAGTTCTTGCAGGAATAATAAAAGATGAACTTAATTGCAAGACCCGTGCAATTGAATTTAGTTTATTACAACGTTGTGCTGCCCATTGTGGTTCAAAGACCGATGTTGAGGAGACTTTTATGGCAGGTCAACTGGCTGTTAGATATGCTGTTGAAGGTCAAACAGATAAGATGGTTGCATATGAACGCAGCGAAGGCAAAGAATATAAATGCAATTTTAAACTAGTTGATTTGGAAGTTGTTGCGAACACCGAAAAGAAACTTCCACGAGAGTGGATAACCGAAGATGGTACTGGATTAACTCAAGATTTTATCGATTATGCTCTACCATTGATTCAAGGTGCATCCTCACCTCCACTGGAAGAAGGGCTTCCACGCTTTGCAAAGCTTAAGAAAGTACTGGCAACAAAATAAAAACAGACAAGAAAAAGGTTATGGATTCCATAACCTTTTTTTATTAACATCTAAATGCTAAGCAATTTAATAACTACCTGTGTTTAATTATATGTTAAATCAACTTAATTTAACTAACTCCCGGAAATATCTCTTCCCTCTCTAAGCTCATTTAAGCGTGTGCTTGCATAACTACTATACGAACTATTGGGATATTCATTTATAACTGATTCAAAAAGTTCCATTGCCCTTTGCTTTTGGTCACATCGGGCTGCAGCTTTGCCAGCTTGGTAATACAGAGCAGGCATAAAAGATACTGTATCGCCTTCAAGATAAAAAATCGCCGTTTCGTATATTTCAAGAGCTTGTTCATATACGGAAAAATCCCTGCTATAGTTACCGTTATATATTGAGTTTCCTTCTACATATAGACGCTCTGCTGCATTCACAGTTACTTTCTCACGCAGCTGCTCATATTGTTCGGTAAGCGACTGTGGAATTGCCATTCCGTGAGTATTATATAATATTTCTGCACTTTGGACGTAATTACCGTTGAGATACTCCTTGTTGGCTTCGTTAAGTAGTTCTACCCATTGTTTATATGTCTGAAAATCGTCCATAAGTTTTAGATTCTCATCTTTAGTTTTCCGTATGTCTTCTTCGAGCTTTTCTATTCTTTCATTTAGAAGTGAAATTTCTTCATCAAGCTCTGGAGTTGGGTCAATAGTTTCAATTTTTTCAAAAGTGAATAATGCTTTATTTGTCGGTACCATATACCAAATTAGAGAAGTTAAAAGTACTCCTATAATAATCCCTACAATATATTTCATCCAGAAAAAACTGGTATCTTCAGCCTTCAGTCCATTAGCCAGAAAAGATGGTTTATTCTCCACATCTCTTTTTGGTTTAGTCTTCCTTTTTACTGGCTTAACTGCATCCTCTTCAACAACATCATCTAGACCTTGAAGCTTATTCATGTATTCCAAGGCTTTTATACTGCTATCATCGGCATCAATAACCTGTTGAAATGCTGAAACTGCAGCTCTCTCCTTTCCCACCATTGCAAAGCAAAGACCTAATAGGTTCATTGCCTCATAAAAAGTGGGGTCCAGTGAAATGGCTTTTCTTAAACCAATAATTGCCAAGTCTTCGTTTTTAGATAAAGCATCTTCTAATGCCCTGTTAAAGAGCTTAATGGCTTCGGAAATATTCTCAGGCAATTCCCCAGTTCTTTCCTCAATCGACTCTAGATCTATGGGCTTAAAGTCTTCCAGCGCGCCTTTTACATCTAACATATCTTTTTCCTCCACGCTTTGAGATCAAGAAACATTTATTTGTGTTACTTCTGTGGATTATTACGAATTAGTCTGCGTACACTACCTATATAATATAGTGAACCTAATGCGACAATTATGTCATCTTCCGATGCAAATAATAACATTTTTTCTATTGCTTTCTCTATTGTATCACTAAATTCTACATTTTTACAGTACTTTGACATAATATTTGTAAGATTTTCTGCTTCTAGTGCTCTTGGATTGTCAGGAACAACAGCAATAAACCTTTCTGTAATGGTGGACAATTCCTTCACCATTGCTTCATAGTCTTTATCCTTCATCACTCCAAAAATTACAGATGCTTTTTTGCCCGGATAAATTTCCTTAAACGTCTCTATAAAGGATTTGACCCCATCTGGATTATGTGCACCATCTATATAAAAATCAGGTTGTGTTCTTAATAATTCAAACCTGCCCGGCCATAATGCATTGTTAAAACCGACTATAATACTATCATCACTGATATTATAACCTAAATTTACAAGTACTTCACAAACCTTTAAGGCAACTGCTGCATTTTTCACTTGATGTAAACCAACTATGGGTGTTTCAATAGTTCCTAAACGCATATGATCAAAGGAAAGTGTCCCTGGTCTCAACTGTACATTTTTCAAAAGTTCGGGTTTTGCATAAAATAACGTTGCATTCTTCTGGTTGCAAATAGACTTAATAGTATTTAATGCCGATTCTTCTTGTGGATATGTTACAACCATTCCACCATTCTTAATTATACCAGCCTTTTCGTATGCTATCTTTGATAATGTATCTCCAAGTACATCGGTATGATCCATTGCAATCTTTGTTATAACTGAAACTAATGAACTTTGAATAATATTCGTGGCATCAAAACGACCACCCATACCAACTTCAAGTATAACAATATCGCATTTTTTTTCATAATAGTATAGAAATGCCATAGCAGTTATAGCTTCAAATACCGTTGGATGTTCAAGACCCTGAAGTATCATTTGGTCAGAAGCTTTTTTTATTCTCTCTACATATTCAATTAGCTCGTCATCTGCAATTTGTTGGCCATTTAACATGATCCTTTCGTTAAAACGTTCTATAAAAGGAGAAGTATAAAGCCCTGTTGAATAGCCAGCCTCATGTAAAATACTGGCTATGAATGCTGCAGTTGAACCTTTACCATTTGTTCCTGCAATGTGTATAAATTTTAGTTTGTCTTGAGGGTTTCCCAGCATAGAAGTTAAATTTTTAATTCTATCATGTCCCGGTTTACTTCCAAATCGAGTTAAGCTGTGTATATATTCTATTGCTTCTTCGTAGTTCATTGCTTGCATTTTCTCCCCGTTGAAAATTGTGATTTAAAGAAGAACTAAAGTATTGTCATATCTTGTTGAAAGCTTATTTAAGCTCCACAGCATTTTTTATATTTTTTCCCACTACCACATGGGCAAGGATCATTCCTCCCCACTTTTTCAGAAGATCTCTTCTTGGGTTTTTTCGCCGTCTCTTCACCATGTGAAGTTGTTACTGGCTTTGCAACTTGAGTTCTCTGTACAACAATATTCTCTTTCTTAATATTCAATAACTCTTTGATAGAATCAGCTTGAATATTTCTAATCATTTCATCAAACATATCCGAGCCTTCAACTCTATATTCAACAATTGGATCTCTTTGCGCATATGCTCTAAGACCTATTCCATATTTTAGTTGATCCATAGCATCGATGTGATCCATCCACTTTTCATCAACATGCTTAAGAAGTACTCTACGCTCTAATAGTCTCATGATTTCGCTGCTAAAGAGCTCTTCTTGCTCATTATATCTTTTCTGAGCCTTTTCATAAAGAATGTTCTTAAACTCATCGACGTTCAATGTCTCAAAATCAAACTCATTAGCATTAAAAGTACCCTTAGGAAGCAGCACATCTTCAACATATTGCTTTATACTATTCCATTCCCAGTTCTCTGGAAATGGGGATTCTCTACAGAATAGGTTAATAACATTATCTACAATGTTATCAATCATTTTGAGGAAGTTATCTTTAAGGTTCTCACCGTTAAGGACTTTATATCGCTCATTGTAAATAATCTCACGCTGTTGATTCATTACGTCATCATATTGTAAGACATTCTTTCTTCTATTAAAGTTAATTCCTTCAATTTTCTTCTGAGCGTTTTCTATAGCGTTTGACAGCATTCTATGTTCAATAGGCTGATCATCTTCCAATCCAAGAGCATCGATCATTCCAGTTAATCTGTCAGAACCAAAAAGACGCATTAAATCATCTTCTAGAGAAATGTAAAATCGGGACTCTCCAGGATCTCCCTGACGACCTGAACGACCACGTAGCTGGTTATCTATTCGCCTTGACTCATGGCGCTCAGTTCCTATAATTTTTAATCCTCCTGCTTCGATTACTTTTTTCTTCTCAGCATCGGTTTCTATTTTAAATTTATCATATAACTTTTTATAAACTCTCCGGGCGTTAAGGATTTGTTCATCGTCAGTTTCATTAAAGCTTGTTGCCATATTAATATAAAATTCATCCAGCCCTTGCTTGCGCATTTCTTGCTTAGCAAGAAATTCAGGGTTACCCCCTAACATAATATCGGTACCACGTCCTGCCATATTGGTTGCTATTGTAACTGCTCCGAGCTTACCTGCTTGTGCAACAATCTCAGCTTCCTTATCATGATATTTTGCATTCAAAACATTATGCGGTATCCCACGCCGTTTTAACAATGTACTGAGATGTTCAGATGTTTCTATTGAAATAGTACCAACAAGTAAGGGTTGACCTTTCTTATGACTGTGTTCAATATCATCAATAACTGCATTAAACTTGCCATTTGTTTCTTTATACACAACATCAGGATGATCAATTCTAATTATTGGAAGATTAGTGGGAATTGCAACAACATCCAAGTTATATATTGATCTAAACTCTTGCTCCTCAGTTAAGGCAGTTCCTGTCATTCCCGACAGTTTTTCATACATCCTAAAATAGTTCTGAAATGTAATGGTTGCAAGGGTTTTGCTTTCCCTTTCTACAGTAACGCCTTCTTTTGCTTCAATTGCCTGGTGTAAACCCTCACTATACCTCCTACCATACATCATTCTTCCGGTAAACTCGTCAACTATAATGATTTCTCCATCCTTGTTAACGTAGTCAACATCCCGCTTCATTAATCCGTAGGCTTTCAAGGCTTGGTTAATATGATGTGAAATAGTCATATTTTCTATATCAGATAGGTTTTCAACATTAAAAAACTCTTCGGCTTTTGCCACCCCTTTTGCAGTAAGAGTTGAAGTATGTGCCTTTTCATCTACAATATAATCTGCATCCACATCGTCATTAAACTCTTTATCATCAGTCTCTGTAAAAACTTTTTTTCTCAGCTTTTTTACAAACATATCAGCTCTGTGATATAGGTCAGTGGATTTATCCCCTGCACCCGAAATAATAAGTGGGGTACGAGCTTCATCTATTAGTATAGAGTCCACTTCGTCGACTATTGCGTAATGATGTCCTCGTTGAACCATATGCTCACGGTACACAACCATATTATCTCTTAAATAATCAAAGCCAAATTCATTGTTAGTTCCATAAGTTATATCACAAGCGTAGGCATTCCTTCGTTCGTCATTTTCTAAATCATGAACAATAACGCCAACACTCATTCCAAGGAACTGGTATATTTTCCCCATCCACTCAGCATCACGAGTCGCCAGATAATCATTGACTGTAACTACATGCACTCCTTTTCCCTCAAGCGCATTAAGATATACGGGCAACGTTGCAACAAGAGTTTTACCTTCCCCTGTTTTCATCTCAGCGATGCGACCTTGATGAAGTATAATACCTCCAATTAATTGAACACGATAATGTCGCATACCCAAAACTCTTTTTGATGCTTCCCTAACAACAGCGAAAGCTTCAGGAAGGATATCATCAAGTGTTTCTCCATCCTGAAGTCTTTTCTTAAAATAAGGTGTTTTTTGTCTTAGTTCTTCGTCTGAAAGCTTCTCAATCTCAGCTTCCAGGGATTCTATTTCATCAACAATGGGCTCAAGCCTTTTTGTTTCTCTGTCACTATAACTACCAAATATTTTCTCGAATAATTTCAATGGTTCATCGCTCCTTCCGATCCTCTTTAAGGCGCTCTAATATAAGACGATAACCGTCTGCGCCATAGTTAAGAGCACGGCTTACTCTGCTAATGGTTGCTTCGCTTGCACCTGTTTTTTCGTGGATCTCTTTGTAAGTATTTCCTTTATCAAGCATCTTAGCCACCTCAAAACGTTGAGCGAATGCTTTGATTTCAAATATTGTACCTATATCTTGAAAAAAACTATAACACTCTTCTTTGTTTTTTAAAAGGAGTATTGCTTCAAAAAGTTGGTCAGTTGTTTCGTCGCGTAACTTTTTATTCAAAAAACTCACTCCATTAAGACATACTTATTTTATTAATAAAAGTCTTTTCCTTCTATAATAATTCATATTTTATCTAATAAGTCAGTCAAAGTCAAACTAATATTAAGCTGGCATTGTCAGCATGATTCCTTAATTTGCTCATACTAATTCACGTTTACTATTTATATATAATAGTATGGAAATAGCCACGTATAACAATATTACTGACCGATATTAGAAAAAGCACAGCTGATTGCTCTGTTCCATTCCCTCTAGACTTCCATGATTATCAAGGATTTCGATAACTGCCTTGCTAACACCAGAACGAATTCTAAGATCCTCTTTGGATAAGAACTTGCCTTTTCCCCTTGCCTCTACAATATTGGCAGCTGCAGCAGTTCCTAGTCCTGGTAGGGTGTTAAGAGGCGGAAGCAACCCTTCCTCTGTAATTAAAAATTTCGTTGCATCGGATTTATATAAATCCACTGGAAGACATTTAATACCTCTGGCGTACATTTCATTAGCTACTTCAAGTATTGTTAATAGATTTTTCTCTTTTTGTGTAATATCATTTCCTTTGCTCTCGATCTCTTTTATTTCCATCTGCACCCTGTCGCGGCCTTTAGATACTATATCAGCATCAAACACATCTGCCCTGACTGTAAAATACGTAACATAGAAAGCTTCTGGATAATAAACCTTAAACCATGCAATTCTAAAAGCCATAGTCACATAAGCCGCAGCATGTGCTTTAGGAAACATATACTTAATCTTCTTACAGGATTCAATATACCAATCGGGAATTTGCTTTTCACGCATCAATTGCTCATACTCGGGTTTTAGTCCTTTACCCTTTCTCACATCTTCCATGATCTTAAATGAAACCAACGACTCAAGGCCGTTTTTAATTAGGTACAACATAATATCATCACGAGTGGTTATAACACCCGAAAGTGTTGCAATACCGTTCCTAACAAGCTCTTGTGCATTGTTCAGCCACACATCTGTACCATGTGACAGTCCGGATATCCTTATTAGCTCTGCAAAGGTCTTTGGTTTTGTATCAACTAGCATTTGTCGAACAAACTTTGTGCCAAATTCAGGTACTCCATATGTTCCAACTTCACTTCCTATATCCTCAGGTGAAACGCCCAAAGGTTCTGTACTTCTGAAAATCTCCATAGTCCTTTTCTCGCCTATCTGGATATCTTGAGGATTGACACCTGTAAGATCCTGTAGCATACGGATAACGGTAGGATCATCGTGCCCTAATATGTCAAGCTTTAATATTCTTCCACTTATTGAGTTGTAATCAAAATGAGTAGTTGTTATCTCGGATTGGGTATCATTTGCAGGTCTTTGAATAGGAGTGAAATCATAAATCTCCTTGTCATGGGGAACAATCATTACACCTCCAGGGTGCTGCCCTGTAGTTCGTTTAATTCCAGTACAACCCCTAACAAGGCGATTAACTTCAGCGTTAGTCGCAATGATCCCCTTGTCATTAAGATATCCCTTTACAAATCCATAAGCAGTTTTTTCAGCAACAGTGGCTATGGTTCCTGCTCTAAAAACATGACCCTCACCAAAAAGCTCCTCGGTATATTTGTGTGCATTTGGCTGATATTCTCCCGAGAAGTTTAAGTCTATATCTGGTTCTTTATCTCCATCAAACCCAAGAAAAGTTTCAAATGGTATGTCATAACCATCCTTTATTAAAGGTTTTCCACATTTAGGACAGTCTTTATCTGGAAGGTCAAATCCGCAACCTGTGGTCTTGTCTGCATCAAAAAACTCAGAGAAAAGACAATTACCACATCTATAGTGTGCTGGTAGAGAGTTCACCTCAGTAATGTCAGTAAGATATGCCACAAAAGACGAACCTACAGAACCCCTTGACCCAACAAGATATCCGTCTTCCATTGATTTTAGCACGAGTTTTTGAGCAATAATGTACATTACAGAAAACCCGTTCTTAATTATTGAGGTTAGTTCCTTATTCATTCTGTTATGTACAATTTCAGGTAACGGGGAACCATATAGTAACTTTGCTTTTTCCTCGGTCATTCTTTGTATGTCTTCTTCAGCACCTTCAATGTGTGGTGGAAATGTACCATCAGGAATGGGTTGGATTTCTTCAATCCACTCTGAAACCAGTCTTGTATTTTCTACAACAACCTCATAGGCAGTATCATCTCCAAGATAGGAAAATTCCTCAAGCATTTCGTCGGTTGTACGTAAAAAAAGCGGTGCTTGATTATCAGCGTCGCTATAACCTTGACCTGCCTGAAGTATACGTCTATATATTTCATCTTCTTTATCAATAAAGTGAACATCACAAGTAGCAACCACTGGCTTGTCAAGCTTATGAGCCAGGTCAACAATCCGTTTATTTATTTCTTTCAACGAATCATAATCAGGAACCTGCCCAGAATCGACTAAAAAACCATTGTTGCCAAGAGGTTGTATTTCCAAATAATCATAGTTAGAGGCTATTTTTATTACCTCATCTTCATCTTTTTTATTAAGTATTGCCCGATATACTTCACCTGCTTCGCAAGCGCTGCCCAAAATAAGCCCTTCTCTGTATTTCTCTAAAACGGCTTTCGGTACTCTGGGTCTTTTATAGAAATAATTTATGTGGCTTTCAGATATTAGCTTGTACAGATTTTTAAGTCCTGTATAATTTTTAACCAATAATATTGCATGATATGTATCAGAGTTTTTATAGTCAATATTACCATCGTGATCAATTTGATCCTCACCAAGCAAGTAAATTTCAACACCGTATATTATCTTTATACCTGCTTTTTTTGCAGCCAAATATGCATCGGGAAATGCCTGAACAACTCCGTGATCTGTTATTGCAACTGCTGTATGCCCCCATTTTGCAGCTCTGTCAATCATTTCTTTTACAGGTGTTATTGCGTCTAGTTGGCTCATTTGAGTATGTAGGTGAAGTTCAACACGTTTTTGGTCAGCATTATCCATTCTTTCGTCAACAAAAGTTTTTACTATGCCTTTTGCCATAATAGTCAATTCTTTGCTAAAGGAATCAAACTGAGCTTCGCCATGTACTAAAAACCACGAGCCCACCTTAACATTCTCCTCTAAATCGGGTAACTGTTTTTCATTTACAAAGCATTTAACTGTAATTGAATGTGTTAAATCTGTTACATCAAACGAAAACAATGTTCTCTGGCTTTTCAATAAACGAGACTCTATGCGAATAACTCTTCCTTTAACTGTAACTGTTCCAGAATCAATGGTAATCTCATTCATTTTTTGTATTTGGGTTTTATCAAAATCTTTGCCATAAACTGAGTTTGGATCGTTTGACTTTCTTCTGCGTCTGTTGCCATTGTACGGAGCAGCGTTGTCAGAAGCATTTTTTGTGCTATTATTGCTATTATGAGTATTATGTATATAATTAACTACTTTTTGAACGGTTTGCTTTTCAAGCTCCATTTTTTCTTTTATAAGTTGTTCTTTTGTTTTTTCATCCATTGAAGGATCAACAAACTCAACCGTTATATCTCTATCAAAATGCGTTTTTATATAGTCTTGAAGATATTTATCGCATTGACCAGATTGCAAAATCATTTTACATGTGGTTTTTAAGTAAATCATAAGCTTGTTTCCCTGTATTTCAAATTCAGAGCCTTCAAGCAAAAAACCGTAATGTTTTGATTTGTTTGAAATGGCTTGCAAAAAGTAATTCTTACAATTCTCAACAACTTCATTATGACTTTCATCAAATTTAAAACAAGGTATAACTTTTATAGAAGCATTAAAATATCTACACAATGTCTTTTCTAATGAATTTATAAGTTGCATTTTTACAAGACATGGCAATTCAATGCTTATTTGCACCTGAGAAGCGGATTTTATATACGCAAGGTTTGAAACCGTTGCATCTTGAAATGCATCAATTAATTTCGCATCCATTTTGACTTCACTAAACATTTCACAGAATTTCTGCGGCTTATCAGTAGTATTTCTCATGTTGTATCCCCTCGTAAAAACCCTTTTATTCATTACCATAATAATAACATATGGCAAGGGGCTATACAAAGTATATAATTTTGTAAGTGGTGGTCAAATGTAAAACTAAATCAGACTCTAAAGCAAGAATGGGTCTAATATAGTTATACAATTAACTTCGGGAAAGTCGGTATGCAAAACACAATTTCAACTGTTGACATGAAAGGTTATACAGTATTATAATAGTTAAGCGTTTAACAATTTATATGGATAAATAGTCATATAGGAGGTTTTTTGTGAACTATAAAGATATAGTTATACGCTTTGGTAAGCTCCATATTTTACGGCGTATTGTCCATCAAAAGCTTACAATGGATTATCCTCTCCACCCTGGACAATTGCATTTGCTAGAGTTTATAAGTAAGAACGAAGGCTGTACACAAGCACAGGCAGCCAAACATCTGATGATTACACCCGCCTCAGTAGCGCTATCCACAAAACGTATGGAAAAATCACAACTTATTGAAAAGAAGACCGATCCCAATAACTTGCGGTGTAATAAGCTTTATATCACCGAAAAGGGTAAAAAACTGTCTGAAACGTTAAGAAAAACTTTCGATGAGTTTGATAGGGGAATGTTTAAAGGTTTCGAAGAAAGTGAACTAATAACGCTTACTAATTATTTAGATAGGCTAATTGATAATATAACAGACAAATATGTATTAGATGCAAAAAACGCAGACCTTCTGTCCATGGTTGCGTTACGTAAGAAGATAGAAACTGAAAGAAAGAAGGAATCTCTTAATGATTAAGAAATTACTACCTTATGCAAAAGAATACAAGTGGTATACTATACTTGCACCGCTGTTTATAGTATGCGAAGTTATTCTCGAAGTTAGTATTCCTCGTATTATGGCTAATATAGTGGATATTGGAATCCCAAATAAGAATTTAAATTATATAACTAACATGGGTATTTTAATGATCATTATGGCTGTTATGTCGCTGTTTTTCGGTGCAATGGCAGCACGACTATCATCCATTGCCTCAACAGGCTTTGCTAAAGAGGTTAGAAAAGGTTTATTCCATAAGATACAGGATTTTTCCTTTAAAAATATGGATAAATTCAGTACTGCTTCCCTTGTTACAAGACTGACAACCGATGTAAATCACGCTCAAATAACATTTATGATGATGATTCGTATGATGATAAGAGCTCCACTGATGTTTATTATGGCAACTTTTATGTCTATATCCTTGAATGCAAGACTTTCCACCGTTATCCTTATTGCAATACCTATACTAGGAATATCTTTATTTGTTATAGCAAAAAATGCTTATCCAAAGTTTAGGGTAATGCTTGAAAAATACGACAAGCTCAATAGCGTTGTTCAGGAAAACCTAATAGCAATACGTGTAGTTAAGGCTTTTGTACGCAGTGACTACGAAAATGAAAAATTCTGTGATACAGCAAACCAAGTACGAGAAACACAGGTGAGAGCTGAGAGAATTGTAATATGGAATTGGCCCATTATGCAATTTGTTATGTATAGCTGCATGCTTGCGGTATCATGGTTTGGTGGGAATCTCATTATAACAGGTGATATGCAACCTGGAGAACTGATGGGATTTATAAGCTATATAACCCAGATACTAGTTTCTCTTATGATGATTGCCATGGCTTTTGTTATGTTTGTCATAACACGAGCATCTTTAACTCGTATTAGAGAAGTGTTTGAAGAAGAAGTCGATATTAAAGAAAAAAGCCAGGATAGTATTTCTGAAGTAAAAGACGGCTCAATATCTTTCAATAATGTGTCCTTTAGCTATTTAGGTAATAAAGATAATTTGATTCTTCAAAATATAAACTTCTCAATAAACTCAGGTGAGTCCATAGGAATAATTGGAGGAACTGGTTCAGGCAAGACCACTTTGGTTCAATTAATTCCACGATTGTACGATGTAACTGAGGGAAGTATACAAGTAGCTGGTGTGGATGTCAAAGACTATAGCCTAACACATCTTCGTAATGCCGTAGCTATGGTTCTACAAAAAAATGTTTTGTTTTCAGGTACTATTAGGGAAAATCTCAAATGGGGTAATGAGAATGCTTCTGATGACCAAATAATTGAGGCTTGTAAGGCTGCACAGGCTCATGATTTTATTATGTCCTTCCCTGACGGATACGACACTATGTTAGAACAAGGTGGTGTGAATGTATCGGGAGGACAAAAACAGCGTCTTTGTATTGCCCGCGCACTGCTCAAAAGTCCAAAAATCATCATTCTTGATGATAGTACTAGCGCAGTTGATACTACAACCGACAGTAAAATTCGTGAAGCACTTAGAAGCACAGATCTATTTTCAAAGATATCAAAGAATTTGAGTGCTGAAAAAATTACAACAATAATAATTGCACAGCGAATTACGTCTGTAATGGATGCGGACAGAATAATAGTAATGGATGATGGAAAAATCGTTGCCATTGGTACTCACGAAAGTCTTTTGGAAACAAACGATATTTATAGAGAAGTTTATGAATCGCAGCAGAAGGGAGTTGTCGCATAATGTCCAAAGGTCAGAACCACAAAGTTGCTTTTAAACCGAAAAATGTAGGTACAACAATTAAGAGAATATTACAATATATGAAAGCTTATTGGCTCCAACTCATACTTGTTATATTGCTTGTGCTAATTAGTTCTGTTGCTTCAATTCTCGGAACATATTTGTTAAAACCATTATTTAACGATTATATTGTCCCATACATTGGGCAACAAAATCCTGATTTATCAGACTTTTTAAGATTAATAGGCATAATGGGAATAATATATGCCTCTGGTGCAGTAGCAACATTTGGGTATAACCGAATAATGATCAATGTTTCGACAAGTACATTATATAAAATACGTACAGATATGTTTACCCATATGCAATCCCTGCCAATTAAATATTTCGATTCGCACACACACGGGGAACTGATGAGTCGCTATACTAATGATACCGATACCTTAAGGAATATGCTTTCGCAAAGTTTTGTAAACTTGTTTTCATCACTGGTGACAGTTATCGGTATCTTTTTTGCGATGCTAATTTTAAGTCCTGTGTTAACCATCGTAGTTATTGTTATGCTATTTCTTATGACATTTGTTATAAAAAAGCTTGGAGCAAAAAGTGGTAAGTACTTCAGAGAACAACAGAGTGCAGTTGGTGAGGTTAACGGATATATTGAAGAGATGATAGAAGGCCAGAAAGTTGTTAAGGTATTCTGCTATGAAGATAAATCGAAGGAAGCATTTGATAAACTAAACGAAAAACTATTTGA
>JAAYPS010000144.1 GCA_012519655.1 Clostridiaceae bacterium
AAGATTAGAGGGGATACAATCAATAAATGATTTATCAATTTTCAATGTATCTAGTGGAAGCTGTTTTAGACGACTAAGTGAAGAATACCCTTTTCCAAAGTCGTCTAAGGCGATTCTAACACCTGCATTTTTCAGTAAACCGAGTTTCTTAATAACTTCATTATATGATTCCATAAGAATAGATTCTGTTATTTCAAGTTCTAGAAACTCTGGAGCAAGGTCACTTTCCTTTAGTATTGAAAGGACGGAGGGGACAAAATTCTCGTCTAATATTTGTATAATTGAAATATTTACTGCAACGATTACATCACTATTACCCTTATTGTGTAATTCCTTAATGAAACGACAAGCTTCTTTTAGAACCCACTTTCCAATAGGAATAATTAATTGTGTTTCTTCAGCAATACTAATAAATTTTAAAGGAGGGATGAAACCTAATTCTGCACTATTCCAACGGAGTAAGGCTTCATATCCTGTTATTTTATTATTGCAGATATCTAGCTGTGGTTGATAATATAATACAAATTCATTCTTGTCCAACGCATCTCGCAAATGCTTTTCAATAGTAGTTCTTTCCAGTATTTGATTCCTCATAAGCTCATGGAATATAACATATTTGTTTTTACCTGAGCGCTTTGCTTCGAAAAGAGCAATGTCTGCGCTTTGTAACAATTCATCCATGTCCTTACCATGTTCAGGACACAGGGCAATACCAATACTTACTGTAGTGTGATACATACTTTCTCCAATTTTAAATGGTTTACGGAAGGATTGAATTATTTCATCAGCATATTCAGTTACCTCTTTAACTTGCTCAAACCCTCTATAGTATATAACAAACTCATCACCACCAAGGCGATAAACAGAGCATGATGGATGGAGAATAGAGGTCAATCTATTACCTATTTCAATAAGGAGTTGGTCTCCAAAAGAATGCCCCATTGTGTCATTTATTAGTTTAAAGTTATCTGAATCTATAAATAGTATGGCGAATCGTTGTTGGGACTTCATCTGGGCAACTTTTTCAAATAAGAAGAGGCGATTTGGCAGGCCGGTTAACAAATCATGATACGCGTTGTGCTCAATTTTGCGTTGATAAATCTCCAATTCATCATACTGGTTCTTTAGCTCTTCTTTTGTATTATATAACTCATCAAACTGCTGTCGTAGTTCTTCTTCCGAAGCAAGTAATTGTTCATAGAGTGAGGTGATCTCTTGGTTTTTTATTTCAAGTTCTTTTTCTTTCTTTTTTATAACGGTGATATCGCTGAACACAGTTATAAAATACCTCTTCCTAGGAGAATAAGTGTTAACTAATACCCATCTATCAAATGCCGAAGTATACTCTTCAAAGGATAATGATTCGCCCTTTATAGCTACCGCACCATATATTTCGATCCAATTTGTTTTTTCCGATTGGTTTTTGGGGATGACTTCGGTGTATCGCTTGCCAATGATATCTGTAGCTTTGATACCCGTAAATTCCTCAAAAGCAGCATTCACGTCCACATATTCATAATCGCAAGGATTGCCATCTTCATCAAGGATAATCTTATGTAGAGCATATGCATTTAACATCTTATTAAGAATTGTGGCATAAAAATTCTTAGCTTCAGTTGATTCTTCGTTTGCCTTTTGAAGTTTACTATAACTTTCAGAAAGAAAGGATTCGATTCTTTTTAATTTTTTGATTGAATTATATACCAAACGGTGAATTAGTATTCCACATATAGTTACAAACACAAGACCTTTAATAATGCTTATGTATGATAAAAACTCTATACTAGGCGCAATTGATGTTAGAATTGTATCAGATAAAAAAATCCATAAAAACCCGAAAACCAAGTATATCCCTGTAATTTTTAGGGCTACGTAATTTGGGTTTAAGTTAGTAAAAATATTATGTAGTTCCATGTCCTTGTCATATTCTGAAGGGTTGCCTTTTTTTTGGATTTCTCTCATTTTCATTGTAATCCCCCTGAAGGACAAAATCATAAAAAGAAGAAAATGCAAGTCATATATAAATGTAAGTCATATATCAAGTATTTACCACATTATTTTATATTAAAACAGATATCCGAACTGGAGTAGAGAGGATGGGTTTTAGATATATGAAAACGAGTTTTTGAGACTATATCTTGCAGCTGGAGGCATATGTTCGTTAAAGATACCAAAATGGTTTATAATAAGGACGGTTACCTTACTGATATATAAGGGTAAGAAAAAATAACACTGTATGGATTGGCTTCTGGTGTAGCTAAAAAATGGGCAGAGAGGTTGTTAAAACAAATGATGATTGAGATAAAAGGAAAATATAATACGGCTAAAGTATTCACTGATAATGTAGATAGCGGAGCAATATCGCAAATTTTGGAATTATGTAACCAGGAATTCGTAAAGGGTAGTATAATCAGAATTATGCCAGATGCCCATGCTGGTGCGGGATGTACCATTGGTACAACGATGACAATATCTGATAAAGTTGTACCCAATTTAGTTGGCGTTGATATAGGTTGTGGTATGGAGACAATAAAACTAAAGCAGAAAGATATTGACTTCAAAAAACTGGATGAGACAATTCATAACTATATTCCCTCGGGATTTGCCATTAGAAAAGATCGACACAGGTATGCTGAAAATATTAATTTTAATAATTTAGCTTGCAAGAAATATGTTAACCTTGAAAGGGCAATCTTGAGTATTGGTACTTTGGGAGGGGGAAACCACTTTATTGAGATAAACAAAGATGGTGAAGGCAATTTATATTTGGTTGTTCATTCCGGAAGTAGACATTTAGGTAAGCAGGTTGCAGAATACTATCAGGATTTAGGTTATAAGGAGCTTACGGCTCAAGTTGTAAAAATTAGTAAACCGTTAGCCTATGTTCAGGAGAAAAGTTATAATAACTATCTGAATGATATGAAAATTATCCAGCAGTATGCCGTTTATAATCGCAAGGCTATTGTTGACGAAATTAAAAACAGAATGGGTTTTATAGTAGAGGATGATTTTACGACCATACATAACTATATTGATTTAGACAACATGATTTTACGGAAAGGCGCTATTTCTGCTAGAAAGGGCGAAAGAGTTTTAATTCCCATAAACATGAGGGACGGAAGTTTGATTTGTGTTGGAAAAGGTAATAAAGATTGGAACTACTCTGCACCACACGGAGCTGGACGACTGATGAGCAGGAGAGAAGCTAAGAAGACCTTTAGTCTTGAAGAATACAAAAAATCAATGGAAGGAATATATACCACTACAGTAAATAGAGCAACGCTGGATGAATGCGCACTGGCATATAAACCCATGGATGAGATTATTGATAATATTCAAGATACCGTTGAAGTTGTTGATATAATAAGACCTGTTTATAACTTTAAGGCTGCAGAATAGATGGTTAGAGGGTATGGCGAGTAACGTTGAATAAAAGACTATGAGGATAATCAAGTCTTAAATAATTAGCGATAAACCAAAGAATTGTAATAACGATGAGTGATAAGCGCAAGAATAATCATAACAATTAGCGATAAACCAAAGAATAGTCATAACGATGAGTGTAAGCTAAAGAATAATCATAACAATGGGCAATAAACAAAGAGTAATATTTAGCAATAATAAGCCGGTCGTTAAAAACCGGCTTATCATATAGAAGGCTTTTACTGCAACGAGATAAATCACATAAAGTAGGTGGAAATACAACACAAAAGAACCGTCCCTCTGTGCTAAATAACACAAAAGAACCGTCCCTCTGTGTTCTCTGTGTTGTTGTGTTAGCCCATAATAACGACTACATTGTGTTCTTTATTGTTAGATGCGGCTGGAATAATGTTACCATCAATCTCTTCATCATCTACAATCATCTTAATTACACCCTTACATACATGGTTAGGATTTTGTACATGAATATTGTACGTTATTCCACGAAATACTCTTGTCACTGTAAAACCATCCCAAGATGCGGGAATACATGGATCCACGATCAAGCCATCATATGTAGGTCTTATACCAAGAATATATTGGGTTATTGCCACGTAATTCCATGCTGCTGTGCCTGTAAGCCAAGAGTTTTTTGCTTCCCCAAAGTTAACAGCATCCCTTCCGGCAATCATTTGTGAATATACATAGGGTTCTGTTCTATGTATGTCACTTAGATGTTCAATATAAGCAGGAGCAATTTTTGAATAAACCTCAAAAGCTCTATCACCACGGCCTATAACTGTTTCGGCAATGGCTATCCACGGATTGTTGTGACAGAATATGCCAGCGTTTTCTTTGTAACCTGGTGGATAGGAAGATATTTCACCTAAGTTCAAATTGTATTGAGTGTATGCTGGGGTATGTAGTACAATTCCATGCTCTGTGTCCAGCCTTTCTTTTACAGAGTCCAAAGCTTTTTTTGCTAAACCCTCTTCAACGCCAATTCCTGCCATAACACAGAAACCCTGTGGTTCAATAAAAATTTGTCCCTCTTCACATTCTTTACTTCCAATTTTATTTCCATAATGATCATATGCACGAAGGAACCATTCTCCATCATAACCATGTTTGATGGTAGTATCGATCATCTTCTCAATATGCTCTTTAGCTTCCAATGCTTCCTGCTCATAACCAAGTCTTTCACATATATCTACATATTCCGGTCCTATAGCTACAAACATACCTGCAATGAAGACAGATTCTGCAACTCTGCCATCAATTAACCCGCAAGTTTGGAAAGACTCATCTGGTTCTGTTGAGAAGCAGTTGAGATTTAGACAGTCGTTCCAGTCGGCTCTTCCGATAAGAGGCAGTCCATGAGGACCAAGGTTGTTAACTACATGGTAAAAGGAACGTTTAAGATGTTCGAAAAGTGTGCCGGTATTATTTTCATCGCAATCAAATGGAACCATTTCATCCAGTATAGTCTCATCACCTGTTTCCTTAATATACTGGGAAGTTGCAAGGATTAGCCATAATGGATCATCATTAAAGCCGCTTCCTATATCCGAGTTGCCTTTTTTCGTAAGAGGCTGATATTGATGGTACGCGCTACCGTCCTCAAGCTGTGTTGATGCAATGTCTAAAATTCTTTGTCTTGCTCTATCGGGTATCTGATGTACAAAGCCTAATAGATCTTGGGCTGAGTCCCTAAAGCCCATACCTCTACCAATTCCTGATTCAAAATATGAAGCACTTCTGGACATGTTGAATGTAACCATACATTGATAAGTATTCCATATGTTTACCATTCGATTGAGTTTCTCGTCATGGCTTTGCACAACATATTTTGAGCAAAGCTCATCCCAGTAGTCTTTAAGTTCGTTAAAAGCTATATCCACAAGTTGGTCGTTAACAAAACTACATTGCATTTCTTTTGCTTTTGTCTTATTGATTACATATTTTGTCTCCCACTTCTCTTCATTAGGATTTTCAACATAACCAAGAACAAATATATAGCTTTTTTGCTCACCTGGCTTTAACGTCATTTTTAGGTGGTGGGATGCTATAGGCGACCAACCACTTGCAATTGAATTTGTTGCTTTCCCAGCTACGACGTTTTTAGGGCAGTCAAATCCATTATACAGGCCTAAAAATGATTCCCTGTCCGTATCAAAGCCGTCTATTTTGGAATTAACCCAGTAAAATGCATAGTGGTTTCTTCTTTCGCGATACTCGGTTTTATGATAGATAGCAGAACCGTCTACCTCAACCTCGCCAGTGCTAAAATTTCTCTGGAAGTTTGTCATGTCATCCATGGCATTCCACAGACAAAACTCTACAAATGAAAATAATGAAATTTCCTTTTCTTTATCAGTTTTATTCTTGATGGTTATTTGGTTTACCTCTCCATTATAATCAAGAGGCACAAAGGATAACTGACTTACTTCAATGCCATTGCGTTCGCCAGTTATACGAGTATAACCCAGACCATGCCTGCATTCATATTTATCTAAATCCTTTTTAACAGGCATCCATCCAGGCGTCCAATAATCTTCGTTGTCATAGATATAAAAATATCTACCACCACTGTCTGTGGGCACGTTGTTATAGCGGTATCTTGTGATTCGTCTTAAACGGGCATCACGATAAAAACTATACCCGCCGGATGTATTAGAAATGAGTGAAAAGAAATCCTGGCAGCCAAGGTAGTTGATCCAAGGATAGGGTGTAGTGGGGGTGGTAATTACATATTCCTTGTTTAAATCATCAAAAAAACCATATTTCACATGAAAACCTCCTCATAAGTTATTTGATGTGCTTTTATTTTATTTTCAGCCTGAAACTGAAAAAACCAACATATTTATTATTAGGTTTTGGTGGTCATACAGCTCTCCCTGACTATCAGCTCGGTTTTAAGATCGTAGGAGCTTATATTATTTGAAGTATCACCGATCATTTTTAAAACTTCTTCTATTGCTTTTTGAGCCATAGCATATAAGGGTACACGGACGGTTGTAAGTGCTGGTTTAACGAAAGAACCAGGTAAAATGTCATCAAAGCCTGTTATAGAAATATCATGAGGAACACGTATTTTTTCCTTTTCAAAAACATCCATCGCAGACAATGCCATATCATCGTTGCAGCAAAATAGTGCTGTAGGGAGTTTATCATGTTGGAGCATATTTATTACTTCCTGTGCAGCGGTTTTTCTAATGAACTCACCCTTTAGATTCCAGTTTTCATTTATATTAAGACCGTGCTCTTTTAAAACATTTTGATATGTCTCGTAACGAATTCTACCTGAATAGGTGTTCAGCCTTCCAGCAAGTATTCCGATATCCCTATGGCCTAGACTAATTAGGTAATCAATCATATTGCGAGTACCTACGCTGTCAGTCGAGTTTATTATTGATATTCTGCCTTTCTTGACCTTGTGTAATATATCCTCAACGCAGTAGTCAATAATTGAAAAAGGATAACCCATGGACGCTACATCGGCAATAACACCTAATTCTTTTTCGGTACCTACTATAATTCCACCATCGATTCTCTTTTCTATAAAAGCCTGAATAATTTTATCATAGTCATTCTCAGAGTATATGGAGTTGACCAAGACATATATGCCATTTGCATTTGCATTATCAATCACTGCATCAATAAAAGGAGAGAAATAATTATTTCTATAGATTCTGTTTACATTACCCTTTTCTGCAATACTCACAATGAAAAGCCCTATGGTGTCTGTTTTTTTGCCTGCCAGAACCCTTGCCGATATATTAGGATGGAAGTTATACTGTTCAATTACTTTCATAACCTTTTTACGGGTGTTTTCTGGTACGTTCCCATAATTATTTATAACTCTCGATACAGTGCTTCGAGACACGCCTGCAAGCTTTGCAATATCTTCACTTTTCATTTATACTCTCCGATTAGATTTTCTGATATCATTCTCAGTTGAACAATATGCAATGTTATAGAGTGT
>JAAYPS010000145.1 GCA_012519655.1 Clostridiaceae bacterium
AAACGCTTTAAGACGAAATACATACTTTTATAGTAAAACTGGCCACACCGTTAAGCAATCTGCTAAAACCAGCATTAAGACAATAAAAGAAGGCTCTAAAAGTACAGTCAAGACAGTAAAAAAATCGGTTAAAACTGCTAAACGTACTGCGAAAACCGCCATTAAAACGTCACAGGCAGCAGCAAAAGCCGCAGTTAAACCTGCACAGGCTACCCGGAGAGCGGTACAGGCGGCAAGGGCAGCAGCGAGAACTGCGGCTTTAACGGCAAAGATGGCGGTAAAAGCAATGATAGCTGCCATCAAGGCAATTATTTTAGCTGTAAAAGGAACGATTGCTCTCATTGCTGCAGGTGGATGGGTAGTGCTCGTTATCGTTCTTATTATATGTCTTGCAGGGTTTTTGTTAGGATCGGTTTTCGGAGTATTCTTCTCCAATGAAAGCCCAGGTGATAATATGCCGACCATGACAGAGGTAGTACAACAGCTTAATGAGGAATATTATTCAAGAATCGAACAGATAAAAACTGAAAACCCTCATGATACGCTTGAGTTGTCCTCCAATAGCGGGAGCAGTACTACCGTTAACAACTGGAGAGAAATATTGCCTGTTTATGCTGTCAAGACTGCTGCTGATCCCGATAATGGTATGGATGTCGCCACTCTTGATGATATAAAAGTGGGCATCTTGCGCGGGATCTTCTGGGATATGAACCAAATTAACTATTGGATAGAAACGATTGAGCATGAGGAAACCATTATAACCGAAGATGAGGACGGCAACGAGGTCGAAGAGACTATTACCACTACGGAAACAATCCTGCATATAGAATTAGCCTCAAAAACCCATGTTGATATAATTGCCGAATACCACTTCAATTCTGAACAGATTGAACTGTTAAATGAGTTAATGCAGGATGAATATCAGCAGTTATTTATGCAGCTTATTGAAGGTTAAGCATATGTAGCCTTATACAAGTTCCGGTTTCCATAGGGAGAACACCAAAAAGGAATATGTAATTCGTAAAACTAAGTTAAATGAAAGGCGGGATAACTCCATGAATTTAAAAGAAACAAGGAATACGGAATATTCAAAGTGTGTGAATATACTGGCTAAACTAATTGACCTGGACGATAACACAAAAGAAAAAATCTTCAAATGCTTTCAGTGCATGGGGATAAAAAACTTTTTTATAAATCTGGAATCAGTTGATTTACCTCTTGAGACTTGTGAGAAGTTGAAATGTATAAAGTCCGTCAGTGAGATGTTTTATGAAAAAGGGGGGAATGCGTAACATGAAGCAGGAAATGCAACATACTGAAAAATTTTTAAAAGGACTGACAAGCTTAACAGGCCTTCCCTATAAAAAGCTTCAGCAATACGTGAAAACAAATAACCCCTTCAATATCCTGGAACATCCTCACATTATGGAACCAAATGAAAAACAGCTTGAAAAGATAGGTCTACTCAATGAATTCATAGCATCTTACAACATTTTAAAAGTTTACGAGAAAGATGACAAGATCATACTCAATTCATCAACTGCATCAGGACAATACTTTTCAGCCCTTTTAGGAGGGATGAAGGATAAAGAAAGGTTTATGGTTTCTTTTTTAGACAGCGGCAATAACATAATCGAAACCAAAATCATGTCTGAAGGGAGTATTGGACAGGCACCAGTTTATCCGCGAGAAATATTAAAATATGCTCTTGCCTGCGATTGTAAGTCTATAATTTTAGCCCATAACCATCCCGGTGGCTCCCAAAATTTCTCTATAGAAGATAAAACATTGACACAGAGAATAGTTGATATATTTCATCCGCTTGAGATTAAGGTCTTGGATCACATTGTTGTTGCCGGTACAAGTTATACTTCTATGGCAGAGAAAGGCTTACTTCCTAATCAGTGTAAAGATGTAGCAAATTATGATGCCATTATATTGGATGGGGCATCTTTAAAAGAAAAGCAGAATAGGTTTCAATATACACGTTAGTTTTTAATGATAAAAGGTTTAGTTATAG
>JAAYPS010000146.1 GCA_012519655.1 Clostridiaceae bacterium
ATAACACAAAAGAACCGTCCCTCTGTGTTCCTCTGTGTTCTGTGTTACCATTCTCCGAGAAAAAGAGGTTCAAATTTTAAATAATCAGCCGATACCAAATGATACCTTATACCATCTACTAGCCCTTCTATAGCATAGATACAGCTTTTCCCATGAAGATGGCCGTAAACACAAATATTAACTCCGAAGCTTTGCATTACATCCACAAAATCTGTTGGCTCACCCTTACTTGAAAAAGGAGGATAATGAAGCATGGCTATTTTTGTTCCGCTAAACCCATCTGTCATATTAAGCGATAGCTTAAGGCGCTCCAACTCTCTATTATATATTTTGTCGTCTTCAGCATTAAACCCATCATCATTAGGGTTTTTCCATCCTCTAGTACCCACTACTGCAAAGTCATTGTAAAAATATGCATTATTCTGAAGGAAAGCTATGTTTTCTATAGTCAAGCTTTTCAAATACTTGCTCAGCTTACTATGCGTTGTCCACCAATAATCATGGTTTCCCTTTGAGATTATTTTATTGCCTGGTAGTGAATCTAAATACATAAAATCAAGTTTTGAGTCATCAAGATATGTTGCCCAAGACAAATCTCCGGGAAGCAACACTAAATCATCCTGCGCTACAACCATATTCCATCTATCATGTATATGCTGCATATAGTTTTCCCACGAAGGTCCAAAAATGTCCATGGGCTTATCTTTTGATAAAGCAAGGTGCAAATCTGATATCGCAAACACACGCATATTTAATCTTGCCCTTTTGATTTTACTATCGCGAATTTTATTATACCTTCAACTGCAGTCTCGCCGTCGACAGAGGCTCGTACATTTGCTTTCCCCATGCCCCGACGCATAGCAGTGAATTCAACTTCAAGCTTTAAGGTGTCCCCTGGAACCACCTGTCTTCTAATTTTTAGTTTATCTATTCCTGTAAACAACGGAATTTTTCCTTTGTTCTCCTCAATCATCATACCAGCTACACAGGCTGTCTGCGCGAGTGCTTCTATAATTAGAACACCGGGCATTACAGGATATGTCGGGAAATGCCCTTGAAAAAAAGGTTCATTAATTGTAACGGTCTTTAATCCAACCGCTCTAATTACAGGCTCAAACTCCACCTCTAATATTTTATCAATAAGTAAAAATGGATAACGGTGAGGTATAATCTTTTTTATTTCGGAAATATCCATTTGTCTCTTCTCCATTTGTACTTCTCCTATAAGTTCTATTATTGTAGGATATGTTGAAGTTAATCCTCGGGCTGTTCCCAATTATGATAGATGTTTTGTACGTCATCATGGTCTTCAAGTCTTTCGATCAATTTTTCCATATTCTCAATCATTTCTTCGTCTTTTAAAGCCGTAGTTGTTTGGGGAATCATCGCTACCTCAGCAGTCTCAAACTTATATCCTTCCTTCTCCAGTGCATCCAAAACACTGGAAAAGTCCCCTGGCTCTGTTATAACTTCATAATATTCATCCTCGCCAACCACATCAAGGGCTCCGGCTTCAAGAGCTGTGAGCATCAATTTGTCTTCATCAAAACCTTCTGTTTTTTCAATAATGAACTGACCTCTTTGGTCAAACATAAATGTTACACATCCACTTGTTCCAAGGTTCCCACCATATTTATCAAATAGGTGCCTTACATCTCCAGCTGTACGGTTTCGGTTATCGGTGAGTGCTTGTACTATAAAGGCAACTCCTCCCGGCCCATAGCCTTCATAAACTATTTCTTCATAATTATCAGCATCAATATCGCCTGATGCCCTCTTAATGCTACGCTCAATATTATCATTAGGTACGTTGTTAGCCTTGGCTTTAGCAATAAGATCTTTAAGCCTGGCGTTACTATCTGGATCAGGACCTCCATGTCTTACTGCTACTGCTATTTCTTTTCCAATTTTAGTGAAAATCTTGCCCCTTTGAGCGTCGGTTCTTTGCTTTTTGTGCTTTATATTAGCCCATTTTGAATGTCCTGCCATAACAATACCACCTCATTAATATTTTTGTAAACTCTTTGGAGTCAAGAGAGCTTTAATTCTATAGGTTCTATCATTTGTGCTTTCTCTCGACTAGTGAATTTATCTTTATTTGTGTTTCCTTTCAACTAGTATATCTAGGTTAGTTTGTGTTTCCTTTCAACTAGCGTATCTAGGTTTGTTTGTGTTTCCTTCAACTAGTATATCTAGGTTTGTTTGCGTTTCCTCTTGACTAGTGTATTTAGATTACTTGTACTTTCTCATAACTGTTTAATTTAGAGTAAATTCAATTAATTATACCAACCCATTCAATGTCATGCAAATAATCAAGAAGGGAAATATTCGTTTTCCACAGTCAAAAAGTCACCCTTTTCATTAAAATATGCAAATAGCTTTTGATTATAATCTATTTGTGATTTGCCTCCTGTGATTTCAGTTATCTGCTTGTTGAAAAAATCCGCTCTATCATTTTCAATATATAACTCGAATTTTACTATGTCTGTAAAATGAATGTCTGCAATAGGGAAATCATTGGTATCTAAAAAATTACGTATTTTCCCGTGCATTGGATAATCTGAAGTAACATAGGTTTTGTAACATAGTCTTCTTGTAACTACCTGGGTGTTTTCAATAGCAGAAGATGCGGCCTTTCCATATGCCCTAACCAGCCCAGGCGCTCCAAGATGAATGCCACCGAAGTACCTGACAACAACTATCTGTACATTTGCAAGCTGCCTCTTTTTAATAACCTCAAGTATTGGTAATCCTGCAGTCCCAGAGGGTTCACCATCGTCGCTAAACTTTTGAAGACCTAATTCATAATCAATCATATACGCATAACAGTGGTGTCTTGCGTCATAGTATTGCTTCTTGAGATCTGCCAAATAAGCTTGGGCCTGTTCTTCATTATTCACCTGAAATATCCACGACAAAAACCTTGAACGTTTCTCTTCGTATTCACCAGTTCCGGTCTCTAAAACAGTATTAATACTGTTCCCCATCAAACCACTCCAATTAATCTAGTCCATACCCTATAGTCTTTAGGTCAAAATTGCATATTGAACATGAGGGTACTAATAATCGCGAAAAGCTTTGCGGACATTTTGTGACATCACAAAAGCCTTCATAATAAAAAAAGATGGTTATTTACCACCATTAATTCTATCAGAAAACGTATATATAAACAATTGCAACTTTCTTAGGCATTTTGCCTTGTTAATATCCCCACATAATATCTGGGAGCAACCAATAAGCTGCTCCCCATATAATTCTTTAAATATTGATTATTTATCGGGACTCACACTTAGCCCCGTTATATTCTATTCTATTCAATTTTAACTTGCGACTGACATTACTTCTTTGTATTTAAGATATGAAACGTGTAGTAAGGACCTATCTTGGCTATAAGTTATCTTTTCCATTGCATCTTCTATTGTAAAAAACCCTGCCTTTTTATACTTATCAGGCTCTCCTATTGAATAATCTTCGTTTTCGGTGGACATAATGTACCATGTTATCCTATTACATACTGGCTGCTGTCTTGTTACTGAAAAAAACTCATAATTTGTTCTGCCGGCAGGTGATATGATCGTAGCGTTAATTCCGCCTTCTTTCAATACCCTTCTTAAAGCTACTTCACTTTGCAATTCTCCGTTCTTAATAACTCCTTTCGGGAATCCCCATTCTCCTTTTTCATTTTGAAGAAGAAATACTTTGTTATTACTGGAGAATACAACACCTCCGGCACAGTTCCTCAAAAGCATATCCATTTCCCCTTTCATATATTGTTATACGGTTTTCCGTATCATGGACCTAAAAATAAAACACTTCTTAAATATGAAAAAAGGCACTCTTATGAAATTGTTAATGATTTCAATTGCGTGCCTTTAAAACTAATTTTAAACCCTCTTAAATAATTTTTTTTTAAAGAGGAACGAAAACGAAAATAGCTCATGTCTCTAATACCTGCTCTCTTGCCATTGCTTAAAAAGATTTTTTAGCGTCTCCATTCTTTACTGTTGACATCTTAGTAGAACCAATTATGAGATTATCAACAGGGTTTCCAAACTGTGGCATCGTATCAGCCAAATTCTTCTTAGAATAAACATCAATTATGTGAATATCATGTTCTGAAAGATCAATTTTTTTGTCTTTCACTAAACTTCACTCCTTTTCAGGAGGATTCACAAATATAACTAAACCAAAACCAAGATTCCACTTTATTTCCTACTTATATTTTACCACAAAATAAATATTTTACTACCTTTTAATACAATTTTAATATTGTTTTTAATAATAAAATACTGAATAAAAAGCGTATTAAAATTCGGGCTCAATTAAGCCATAATTCCCATCTTTACGCTTGTATACTACATTTATTTCCTCTGTATCAGCATCTGAAAAAACAAAGAAATTGTGACCTAAAAGATTCATTTGGAGGATTGCTTCTTCCACACTCATTGGTTTAATAGCAAAACGTTTGCTTTTCACAATATTAAATGTCTGCTCCTCTTTTATCTCCTCTTTAATTTCGAAATTGGCGGGAACCACGCTCTCCTGACGTATTCTCTTGCCTAACTTTGTTTTGTTTTTTCTGATTTGGCGTTCTAATTTATCAATTACTGCATCGATTGAAGCATACATATCGTCTGTTGTTTCCTCAGCTCGGATAAACAAACCACCCGAAATAATTGTAACTTCTAAAATGCGACGACTTTTTTCAACTGAAAATGTAACATGGCATTCTGCATTGGCTTTAAAAAACTTTTCCATTTTACTAAGTTTCTTTATTGCTTGTTCTCTTAAAGCACTTGAAACTTCCATGTTTTTACCTGTTATAATGTATTTCATATCTCAATCTCCCTTCTGTTACTTGATAGAGTTCTATAGTTACATTATACAAGTAAAAAGTACCAATTACCAGCATCTACAGGAATTTTTTTAACTGACCCGGAAACCGTTTATAATGTAGCCTGTGGATAGTTACTTAAGAATCCACAAATATCACAGCTTTTATTAACATAGTCTTTCTAATTGTTGTGGATAGTGTGTATAACTTTGTGTATAACTATATATTATGACCTTTTAGCATGTGGATAAGTTATTCACATATTTTTTAGAGCTGCACAGGGCAGAATTCGCTGCCCTGCAATTATTGTAGAATAGTTAATGTGCATTCACTCGTTCAGCACCGTTTGATTGAAGAATATTTCTTATATCTTCAACCTTTTCTTCATCAGTTTGCATTGTAAATACAACCTTACCTTCACGAACATCGGTTTCGTATCTTTTGCTTTCTTCTTCGGGAATTCCTAAATCGATAAGTCCTCCAATAATTCCGCCTGTAGCAGCCCCACCAATAAGACCAGTTATTGGGCCTGCCGCTGCAATAATACCCAGTCCAGGTATCGCAATCATACCTGCTCCAATTAAAAGACCTGCCAGACCTCCAATAACACCACCTGTTACTGCACCATTAGAAATATTGTCATTTCTAAACCCTTGACTGTCGCCGGCTTCTCCTTCGTCGTTATTTTTAACAATTATAGAAATATCATTTGTTCTAAGGCCGCGTTCCTTTATTTCTTTTGCTGCTTTTTCTGCATAGTCAACTCTGTCAAAGACGCCCACTACCGTTACAGCCACTAAATCCCTCCTTCCTATTTTTCTGCTCATCTTAGAGCAAAAAAAACTATATATATTGAAAATTCAACATATATAGTATGCGTATAAGAATATTTGATTATTCTATTTCTTTAAGATATTTGGTTTTAATTATCTATCATAAACTCAATTATTCTATCTTTATAAAGCTTTGATTCCTATATTATTCTATCTCTATTAAATTTCTTAATATATCGTTCTTAATGTTAAAATCGCACACCACTTCAAGAATTGCCTGTTGCTGACTTAACAGGTTCAGCTCGGTATCAATTATATCCCTGCGACTTATAACACCAGCATCAAATTTAATTTTCAAAGTATCCAACCTGCTTTTTTCCAGGTCTTCTCTTTTATACGCTAATTCAACAGCATCTAAAGCTGTAAGCAGATCGTTATGAGCATTTCTTATTGATACCTCAAGGTTGGTTTGGGCATCATATAACTCTTTTTTTGCCTTTTCAAGTTCATAAGCCTTTTGATCATAGAAATCATGACCTGGCTTTAAATGTTGCTTCGTAATCTCTAACTTCATTTCTGCTGCTTCTAGAGCTTTTTGTTTCTGGTAAACCAATGTATTATTTTCCAATGCGTCTGCTATAGCCTTGTCAATATTGAAACTTTCTATCACATAGCGAGTTCCGATTTTGTTAAGCTTGTAGTCGAATTGTATTTTATAATCATCGCTTAAATCCACATGAAGCCTTTGTTTAATATTTAAAATATCCGATGCTAACGCAGTTTCCATGTTTTTCAGTTCAAGCCTTTCCACCGATAAAGCCAGCTCTTCGTCTATTATATCTGCCTCAGAAATTAGTCCTTCTTTATAGCGAATTAAGTCAATTTCGTATTTTTCTTCAAGAAGTGCTATCCTTTGCTGTTTATTTTGAATACTTTCCTCACTGAGCAGTACTCTCATCATTTCCTGATAAACATCGGATTTCATTTGATGAATATTGTCGTTTTTTTGCTTTTTTGCAATTTCAAGATTTACTTCTGCTTCAAAAGGTACAACTTCTTTTATAATTTTCCTTTCTGCAACCTGTTGGGGAGTGCCACCATAATATCCTAAAATAGCCTCGTCCTTTGCGTCTTGTAATGCACTTTCCATAGCCTTAATATTATAGTCGTCCAACTCTGGTTGATTAGAGTTTTCCACAGCAGCCTCAAGGGCTGAATTATAGGTAAATATAGCAATGCCCTCTTCAGCGAAAGCTAAAACACTAGTAATAATTACAAACAATAATGTTAATATAATAAACCGTTTCATTTCGTCTCCCCTTTCAATTAATAACCTGGGCCAATGGAAATGGCTCGGTATAATTGATCCTGTTTATTTAACACATTAATTAGGCTTATATCAACGGCAAATTCCAATTGCTCTATAGCAAGTTCAAGCTGCTCTATAATAGATTCTGGAACAAGCCCTGATTCGTATTGTGTTCTTGTAGTACTAAGTAAATTCCTCTGTTTAGCAAGATTTAGTTTGGCAAGTTCTAAATCATTATAAGATTTTTTAAGTTCTTGATAGGCCTGTCGTATTTCTTTTTCAATGTCATATTTTTGTTGTGACAATGTTATTTTTAGCTCATCAAGGTTATCTTGAGCTGCTTCATAATCTTTTATTGTCTGCTGATGAAACTTATAGACATTTCTATGACGATATATTTCCATTCTAAATTCAATAAGTTCAATCTGCCTCATTGTACTCCATATCTCTAATCGGTTCTGCAAAGCACTTTCTATTGCTTGTTCTTGGGTTATAGGTATTTCATAATCATGTGACCATGGAGTTCCAATTAGATCGAATCTAAAATCCAAAGGCATATTTGCCAAACCATTAAATTGACGGTGCATATTATCATAATTACGTTTTGCTTTTGTTACAGCATCCTCTGAGGCTTTTACTTCCAATAAAGCGCTTTCCAATTCAAGCTCTGTGATCATACCATTATTGAAGCGCTCCTGTTCACGTCTTGCATTATTTTGAGCCAGCTCAAGAGATTTTTCTGCTAACCTAATGGAGTGATATGTACTGTATAAGCCTGCAAATAGATTGTCTGCTGTATTCGCCATAGCATTTTCCGTCACCTCTACCGTCTTTTGCTTCACTTCATATGCAAATTTCATTGACTCAGGGACAAACTCTTTCATGAGTTTTAATTGCATCTGCTCGGCCGAGTCGTAATAATAATATACATCTTCGTCAGTATACGGATTAAC
>JAAYPS010000147.1 GCA_012519655.1 Clostridiaceae bacterium
ATTAACCACTATACCACCACAAAGGGGCTTGGATGTATTGAACAAGAAAGTTTTCATAGGATTATTGATATTGATTCCTATTCTGGTTGTTACACTGATTTTTTTGATAAGATTGCAAAGCCAACCTGTATCGGGGGATGTTATAGAAGAAGAAACAGGGGCAGTTAATGTACCTAGTATTACAGTGACTCCGACACCTATTGTTCCGCCCACCTTTGCAGAGCTAATGGCCGATTTGGAAGCAGATATACAAAAGGTTTCAGATGAGCGGGTTTTACTTTTAATAAAACAAGAAAATGCATTAGGATATTATTCAAATCTGCTACTTATAAAACGCTATGATGGTAAAGGTTTAGATGCTTCAGAGTTTTATCGGGCGGCTCTTAGTCTTTACTACACAAAGGATGTTCATTTTAGTTTAGCCTCATATTTAATGGAAAATGGTAAGTTGGAAGAAGCTGAAAATGAGTATTTACAGCTCTTACCTGAAGATGTGGCATTACAGGCGCTGATTGAACTTGACACAAAGCCCGAGAAAATCGGTCAGACATATATTAATAAAGGGCAATGGAAAGCAGCTGAAGAGGTTTTAGCACCATTAGTTGAGAACAATACCGATAATCCAGATGCCACTTTAATAAAGTATTATGCACAAGCCCTTGTGGGACAAAACGAACTAAAGAGGGCATTGCCTTTCTACAAACAATTGTATGAGATGGACACGACCGATTCTAACATTGCTTGGTGGTATGCACGTTGTCTTGAATCGGCAGGACAAGCAACCAGTGCGTCTAAAATATATTCAACTATTGGTGAGAAAGGTGCTTATCGCTTAGGTCTTATTTATCAAAATAGTGGTCAAGCAATGCAGGCTGCAGAGGTTTTAAGTGGTAGCAATGAAGCTATTTCACAGTGGAGAGCAGCACGTATATGGGATACAGCTGGTATGACAGAAAAAGCAATTGAAGAATACGCTCGTATCGCTGAAACAGCAAGCTCTTACCAGGATGATGCAGCTTACAGAGCATATGTTTTGGCTAATCGCTTAAGTGGCAATGATACGCAATACGATTTGCAGAATGTGAAAGATGTTCTTGCACAACACCCTGCCTGGATGGTAAGACTTGGGCAGGAGCCTGTATTTCCGAATTTTCAAGAAATAGATTACGATATACCTGATTTTTTAAAACAGGCTGCAGAATACGAGAAAGATGGTTATACCGATGCTGCATTAATAGAAGTATCTATTGGATCTAAAGATACCACTTTACAAGAAAAACTCGCCCTTGGTGACTGGTATTTTGATAGAGAAGAATACTACAACGCTGTTTTGTGGGGAATACGATCCATAAACGACACACCTACGAGAAGAGGCTATGAACTAGCTTATCCTCAAGCATTTGAAGAACTTGTTCTTGCAGCAGCACAAAAGTATAATATTGAACCAGAATTAATATGGGCTGTTGCTAGAGAAGAAAGTCATTTTCGGTATGATGCCGTTTCAGGTGCGGGGGCATTGGGACTTATGCAGATTATGCCTCCCACTGGAAAGGATATTGCACAGCGTCTAGGGGTCGCTATTACTGATAATGATTTACTAAATCCTGAAATAAGTATTAAGTTTGGTTCGTTCTACATCAATTCCATGCTCAATATGTTTGATGGGGATATTGATAAAGCCATGGCAGCATACAATGGCGGAGGTGGAAATGTTAAAAAGTGGATGCAAAGCAGTTTTGGAACGCAAGATGAAGATTTCCCCACAGCCATTACATTCCCTGAAACCCAGGAGTATATAACAAAGGTTAGAAACTCATATCTCATTTACAAATGGCTATATTAGCAACACAAACAACACAGAGGGACGGTTCTTTTGTGTTGTTTGGAGTATTATTAGTGAAGAACCTAAGCTGCAATTAATGTAAATATACCATTATAACAATTATGTTGAACAAGTACGTTAATCGGGTTATAATAGCCATAAAATATAAGCAATTAATATATTTTACGTAAACCAATAATATCGTCAAAACAATTGCCTACAGATAAAAATATGAAAAGGAGCAACAATATGAGGAATCAACAAGTTAATGTTGGAATAATAGGATTGGGAACGGTTGGGACTGGTGTAGCAAGAGTGTTGCTTCAACAAAGGGAACTTTTAGAAACACGCACGCAGGTCCTGTTTAACTTGAAAGCAATATCAGAGCTCGACTGGGAAAAGGAGCGCGATATAGATCTGTCAACTGTAAAATGTACTACCAATGCTGATGAACTGCTGAATGATCCAGATATTGACGTGATTGTAGAAACCATTGGTGGTTTTGAGCCAGCTTTCAGCTTTGTTTCCAAAGCGCTGAAGAATCGTAAACATGTTGTAACTGCAAATAAAGCATTGATTGCAACCCGTGGAAGAGAGCTTTTTGAAATTGCCCAGGAAAATGATGTGAAAATATTGTTTGAAGCCAGTGTTGGTGGTGGGATTCCGATTATTCAAGGCCTTCGTGAGGGACTTATTGCTAATAATATTGAAAGAATATATGGTATTTTAAATGGAACCTCGAATTATATTTTAACCAAAATGCATAAAGAGAATCTTGAGTTTTCAGAAGCACTGAAAGGCGCTCAGGAGAATGGTTTTGCAGAAGCCGATCCTACCCTTGATATTAGTGGGGGAGATGCGGCTCACAAGCTGACCATATTAAGCTCCATTGCTTCTAACAGCTTTGTATCCTTCGAAAGCTTATATGTAGAAGGAATTACAGGGATAACCAAAGTAGACATAAACTTTGCGAAATCTTTGGGTTATACCATTAAGCTTCTGGCAGTTTACCGTGTATTTAATGGTGGACTTGATTTGAGGGTACATCCTACGCTTGTAGAAAACAAACATCTGCTTGCTGCTGTAAGTAATGAAATGAATGCTATCCTTGTTAAGGGAGATTTTGTGGGAAATACAATGTTTTATGGCCCTGGGGCAGGTGAAAGACCAACAGCCAGCGCTATTGTCAGCGATATTGTGGCTCTGGCTTATGACCTATTATTGAAAGACGAGAAATATAGAACCCCAACAATTAAAACAACTACAGATGCCAAGCTCATTCCCATTGATGAAATTACAAACCGGTTTTACTTGCGCTTTTTCACCAGAGATATCCCTGGCGTTCTCACCAAGATATCAGGTGTTTTGGCTGAATATGGGATATCAATATCTTCCATGGTTCAATTGGAGACACATGAGAAAGACAATTATATTCCAATTGTGCTTTTGACCCATGAAGCTTTAGAAAAATCCATGAAGCAGGCTCTGGAAAAGATTATAAAATTTGAATTTGTAAAGGACGACTATTTACGATTGAGAATTTTCTAAAGCTAGGCATTGATCGGTAGTATGAAAGCCACGCAACATATCCTGTTTTATGCTTAAACAACAAAACTGCCAGTATATATGTATTGGCAGTTCGTTATTTTTTCTGTTTAGCTAAAGTAACTATTTTTGTGAATGTATTTTACAGTTTTCTTTTTATAAAACTCTTAATCTCCTCAAGCAGTTCACGACTCCAGAAAGAACCTTCATGGGGCGCATTTTCAACGCGAATCATTTCTGCATCATAATTGTTATCTATTAAGGCATTAAACATGTTTTCGCTCTCACTATAGGGTACTACAACATCTGCATCTCCTTGTAGTATAAGAATTGGAGGATAGTCTTTATTTTTCTCTAAGATCAATAGAGGGCTCATCTCCCTAAACAGTTCCTCTTTGCTTGAAAGCTCCCCACCTGCAAGGCATGTAAATAGTTCTCTACCTTCATCGCTTACAGTATCAATGTATTTAGACAGGGCCAATAAATCTGTAGGTCCAAAGCAATCTACTACAACTGAGACTTTGTCAGAGTAATCTCTATATTCATTGGTTTTATACCTTGGGTCATCACCTGTCAGTGCAACAAGCAAAGCTGTATTTCCACCAGATGATGTACCCCAGAAGCACACGCGCTCAGGGTCAATTTTGTATTCTTCTGCATTTTTTCTAAGAAAGCGTATAGCGGTTTTTGCATCCTCCAAGTAAGCAGGTGCCGGGTGTCCTTCCAAACAGTTGCGATGGGTTATTGTAGCCACGACATATCCCATTCTAGCAAACTCTGAGAGCTGAGGAATTTCAGAATTTACGTTGGGAAAGGTCCATGCACTACCCTGCAAAAAAACTATCAATGGTCTTTTTTGTTTTTCAGTCTCATCTTCATCGGACCATGGTGCAATGATCTGCATTTTTAGCTCTGTTCCTGTAGCGGTTGAAAACACAACATTGGGAATTAAGCTCGCCATACCTTCTAAAGTAGGATTATTCTTCAATACTTTTATTTTTCTATCCATATACGTACCCCCTAATATAGTGCTTACACATTATCATAAAAAACATAAGTTTGTGCATACTTACTTACATATATTGTAATGCATGAGATTTGTATTTACAACGAATAAAAAAGTAAGAGCTCTTTTATGCCACAAAACCAATAATGTTTGAACGCGTTAGCATAGTTGTTTGAGTGAATATTTATCAAAGTATAGTGTCAATCTTTTATATATAGGTGTGTTAGTGTATTTGTTTGAGTAACTAATTACTATATATTGTACTATGTAAACTCAAACTCATTTATTGGGTAGAAAAATTGGAACAACACAAAAGAACCGTCCCTCTGTGTTGAGAAAAATTGGAACAACACAAAAGAACCGTCCCTCTGTGTTGCTCTGTGTTGGAAATTACCCTTGTTTTTATGGTTTAAATAGTGCTAACATATAGTATTAGAAGTAGTAATTGGTTTGTTCAAATTTATCCCATAAGGTTGGTGGAGAATGCGATTTTTTAATTCAACACAGAAGGATATGAGTTTTGATACAGTAGTAGAGATGATTCAGAAGTTTATTGCTCAAAACCCCAACCAGAAATACCGTCTTGCAGTAGGTACAGACTCTCAAGTTAGGGGAGAGTATACTTGTTTTGCAACAGGTATTCATATTCATAGGCTAGGACAAGGTGCATGGTGCTGTGTACACAAAGAAACAGAGAAAAAGAGGTATAATAACCTCAGAGAGAAAATTTCAAAGGAAACAATTATTACTTATGAAATGTTATCCATGCTTGGCGACCAATTGCTTGAATCATTATGTAGGTATACTGAAAGCTACAAAAATTTCGATTGTAAGATTGAAGCTCATATTGATATAGGAACTAAGGGCGAAACAAGAAAACTTATAAGAGAAATGGTAGGATATTTTGAAGGTTCAGGAATTGACGCCAAAATTAAACCCGATTCTTTTGTGGCAAGTAGTTATGCCGACAGATGTAGCAAATCTTTCAAAAAAGATCAAGTTCATAATGAAGCAGTTTAAAATATGGAGTGTTTTTACACGCAATTTGGGTAAAAGCCTTATTTAACAAGGCGTTTACTTTTCTTAAAAATAAGAGTATAATTTATTTATTAGATTATACATACAGAAGATACTACCTATATTATAGAGATAAAATAGAGATAAAAAATTAGTATCTGATAAATTGATTTTACTTTATATGTCTGGGTGATATTGTGTCTTGATGATATAGATTTCAATATTATGAGGAAGGCATGAGAAATGTTTAATAAAAAAATACTAGTCATAGACGACTCAGAGCTTATCCAACGGTTAATTGCTGATATTCTCGGTGAAGAAGGATATGAAGTTTATTCTGCATATTCTGGAGAAGAGGGTTTAGAAAAAGTCGCAAGAATGAAACCCGATCTCATAATCCTTGACATCGTGATGTCAGGATTAACAGGGCTCGAAGTATGTCGTATTCTTAGGGCTGATGTAAGTAACAACCTAACTCCTATTATTATGTTAACTGCCCAGGTAAGTGAGGATGATAAACTTATTGGACTTGAGTTAGGAGCAGATGATTACATAATGAAGCCATTTAATAATCGTGAGTTGATAAGCCGGGTTAGAAATACACTTGTTCGTATTGAAAGAAATCGTTATGCTAATCCGCTAACAGGTATGTGCGGCAATATTGAGGTTCAATCAGAGCTGACGTATCGACTTGCAAACAATTTTGAAATTGCGGTCATTTACTGCGATTTGGATAATTTTAAGGCGTTTAATGATGTATATGGATTTCCAAAAGGTGATACTGCTATAAGGCTAACTGCTGATGTTATTAGAGATGCAGTGCAGAATGTAGGTAACCGGGACGATTTTATAGGGCATATTGGCGGTGATGACTTTATTATTATCACTTCATGGGATAAATATGAAGGCATATGCAAGATGATTATTGAAGACTTTGATAATAAAATAGTTTCTTTGTATAATGAAAACGATAAAAAGAATGGTTATATTATCACTAAAAATCGTTTAGGGAAAGTAAGAACCTATCCAATAATGACTATTTCCCTTGCCGTTGTAACAAACGAAAATAACGAGTATATAAATCCTCTTGAAATTGGAGAGGCAGCAGCAGAAGTTAAAAAATATGTAAAAACTTTTACTGGTAGTAAATATTTAAAAGACAGGAGAGTGCATTGATTGGATAATAAAGTTTGGTCACAGATAAAAAGAGGCTTAAAAATAGCGGGAGACTACCTGGTTGCTCTTTTTATATTTGGCATTTTTTCATCAATTATTTTTTCTATTTTTAAAGAAGATAAGTTGCTTACGGGGATTACAGTCTTTTCATTTATCATTTTTCTGGTTATGTCCTCAATGATGTATACAAGTATGAGTGATACCGCATTCAGAGAAAAACGACCACAATATGACATAAACCCTTCACCTTTTAAAGGGTTTATGTATGGATTTATAGGCATTACACCTCTTTTTTTGGTACAGCTATTATATTACCTGATAAATGTACCCGAGGAGTTTTTGGTACTTAAAAGGCGTATTCTTCAAGCGTTTTCTGCACCTTTGTATTGGCTTGCAAGCATAATTTCCCATGATGAATGGGCATACCACGTTGTGCTTTTAGTTATTCCTATTATTGCAGGTCTTGGATATCTTTCAGGATATCACGAATTCTATATTATTAAGAAATTAAAGATATTTGATAAATTGAGAAAAAAGCAAGAGGAAAGAAGAAAACAGCAACAACCTCAAAAACGAAAATAATATCTTTATAGCTAGTATATGGTCAACCCCTCCTTGAATATGTTAGTACAAAGGAAAAAAAGGACGGGGTGTACTATGATTGTGCTTGTGAAAAAAAGCAACTTAACTCTTATTTTACTAATTTTTCTACTGTCAATTGCATTATATTTTTTGAATTTTGGTGGTGATGCAGCTGCAACCCCGGCATCTTCAATTTCAAGCCTTGGAACTGTAATCGTTGATGCAGGGCATGGCGGTGAAGATCCAGGTAAAGTTAGCTCATACTCTAAGGTCAATGAAAAAGATATCAATTTAGCAATTGCGAAAATGTTAGCTGAAGAGCTAAAGAATTCCGGATATCGTGTAATAATGACAAGAGAAGAAGACAAGCTGGACTACAAAGAAGGCACTACTGATATTACAGATAAGAGAAGACAGGACTTAACAAAGAGAAAAGAGATAATGGATAACAGTGGTGCTGATATAGTTGTGAGTATCCACTTGAATGATTTTAGCCAGAGTCAATACTATGGTGCTCAGGTCTTTTACCCACCAAATTCAGAAGATAGTAAAAACCTTGCTGTAAATATTCAAAATAGCTTAAAAGAGAATGTAGATCCATCGAATAAGAGGCAAGCGTTAGAAAAAACCACTCCTATTGTAATTCTTAAGAACCTGAAGACGCCTACAGTTGTAGTTGAATGTGGTTTCTTATCAAACGAAAAGGAAGAAAAAAACCTACAAACAGATAGTTATCAGAAAAAACTCGCAAAAGCTATTAAAAAAGGTATCGATAACTATTATGTAACCTCTAATAATCCAGGCTCGGATGCTCTTAAAAGTAATGAGGATGTAACGGGTGAGGAAAATCCAGACAGTTTAGACATTAACACAGAAATACAAGAAATAGATGGTACAGGGCAACAATAGAAAAAAGGTGTATTGGAGGGATGCTGCTACATTTAGTGCATCCCTTTTCTAATGCTTTAGAGAAAGAAAATTTATATACTGGAAAGTGTCCATCTTTTCAAGTGTCTCTTATTTAGCGAAGTTATGTTTTCCAATTTTTAGAACTATTTCTCGCGTCCATATCCATTTACTTGTGGCTGTGTTAGGGTTATAGTAGTAAACACAGCCATAAGAAGGATCCCAACCGTTGAGTGCATCCTGCGCGGCTTTGTATGATTCAGCTGCAGGTTCAAGATTTATTTGTCCATCGGCAACTGCATCAAATGCACCGGGTTGATATATTACTCCCGCGATAGTATTTGGGAATCTACTATCTCTTACACGATTTAATACTACTGCCGCAACTGCAACCTGACCAACATAGGGTTCTCCCCTTGCCTCACCATGTATTAGATGGGCAAGGAGATTTACATCCCTGCTGACAGCCGTGTGTTGAGCTCCTGAGGGAAGACCCAATGCCGAAAGAGTTTCAGGACCAACAACCCCATCTACCTTCAGTCCATTCTTATACTGAAAAGACCGTACAGCTTTATAAGTTTGGTATCCAAAGATACCATCTACATTTCCATCATAATAGCCCCATTGCTTCAATTTCTTTTGTATATTTGTCACTTCAGTTCCCCTGGAACCATAGTAGGAAAGAACTGCACTGCTGTATTCAAAGAAATCACGGGTTCCGTCTGTTAAAACAGGATATAACAGGCTTAATGAAATAAGAACAGCAATGATAATTCGTATTACTTTTTGCTTCTGCATATTCTCCCTCATTTCAGTTCATTATAGGAGTATTCTAAAAATCATAATCAAATAAGGCGAGGTTCAATTAAAATTTTGTGCAATATTATGTGTTAATATTCTAATATCACATAGGAAATGTATGGGATCAGACGCCATTTCGTGGCAGAATGTGAGAGGCACGCTCTTAATCGTAACTGTGATAAAATTTACCAAAATGAGTTATAGGGAGGACTTCAAATAAATAACTCCGCCTCTTTAGCAAATCTTTAGATTTAAGAAGCGGAGTTTCGAAAATGAATTGTTAAGTACATTGTTAAGTATTATATGAATGACAGTAATTGTATATCAAGCCCTGCTAAAAAGATGAAAACAAGCAAAATAAGAAGAAAATTGTCACAGTTATCGTCTGTTGCAAGTAAAATAATTAAACCCAATAACAAAATGTCATCGAGTTGTATTTTTTTAAGTAACTCTTTTATGTCTGGAACTCCACCTAAAAAAGCAGGTGAAATTGGGTGTGTATATGAACTTCTCATATAGTCGTCCTTTTCGCTTGGTAAAGGAATATTTAGCAGTTCATTGTTTTCTGACATTATAACAACCTCCCGCTATTGTTCGTAAATACTCTAAGCATACCTGCTATTTTTAGGACGTTAAGGCAGGTGGTACAGCGTTCCTTTCTATGCGGATTTAAAAAAGGTTGTATTGAGCGTAGTAGTTTCATTCGTGAATCTTCTATGCTACCAACCTTGGATAGCAAATCTTGCATATCCCCAAACCAATCAGAATTACGCAATGACAATTCCCCAGGGCTTACCATTAAATTCTGCTTCTTTTCATAGTCTTCGTCGTCTGTTTCCACATTCGGCTCGGAAGTTCTGTTTATGCTATTGAATAATTGACGAATACCTTCCTGTGCTTCCTGGCTATTGAGCATATCAGAAATCTGTCGAATTTTACCGTCCATTTCATCAGCCATGGGTATTCAACCTCCTTTGAAACGTTTTTTAAATACCTGCTTTTTCAGCGAAGTATATCACGTATTTTTCGTATGATTTTATCGCTGTCCTTGCCCAAGACTTGTTTAATTTTCTGAATGTCTGCCTCGGTAATTTGATTCTTATATTCGTTAATATTAATTCCTAGCTCTTTGAAAGTATCTTTATCATATTCATCAAGCTTTTTCATAGTTTCGTCGATATTCACATTTCTAAGCTTTCTCTTCAAATCAGCAGTACTCTCATTACGAAACATGTCAATCCCTTTTTCTATTTTTTTCTTAGTTATTTGTCCCTGGATATAGTTTGAAAAATCAGACATTAAAATCTCTCCTATAAAATGTTTCAGTCTTATTTTATGCTATGAGCCTTGTTTAGGTTACTAATAACCTGTAAAATACAAATATAAGGGGTGATTTAATATGATATATGATTGCATTATTATAGGTAACGGACCTGCTGGAATATCTGCTGCTCTATATACAATACGTTCTAATATGAAAACATTAGTTATTGGAACAGGTGACAGTACCTTAAAAAAGGCCAGTGAAATTGAGAATTATTATGGTTTTTCTGAGCCTATCTCAGGAGAAAAACTCATTAACGAGGGGGAAAAACAGCTAAAACGGCTTGGTGGTACAATACTCGACGAGGAAGTTATTGGCATAGATAAGGAAAATGTTTTTCATGTAAAAACAGCAAAGAATGAATATCAGGCAATCACTGTTTTAATTGCTACAGGTCAAAAGCGTGTTAATATTAGAATTCAAAATCTGAAAAAATATGAAGGTAAAGGCATTAGTTATTGCTCAACCTGTGACGGTTTCTTTTATCGTGGTAAAAAAGTGGGAGTGCTCGGGTATAAGGATTTTGCCCTAAGTGAAGCAAATGAACTGCTCCATTTTACTGATGATGTTACCATTTTCACGAATGGCCAAAAGACCGAGTTTACTCAAGCAGATTTAGTAGGCAAATTTCAGATAAATGAAAAGCACATTTCTTCTTTTGAAGGAGAGGACATTATTGAAAAGATAGTTTTTGAAGATAGTTCCGAAACTCACCTTGACGGCGTATTTATTGCTTATGGTTCTGCATCAAGCATAAACTTTGCTTTAAAAATGGGGATAGTAACTCAAGATCAATCCATCGTTGTAGATGGTAATCAGGAAACTAATATTCCAGGACTATACGCTGCAGGGGATTGCACAGGTATTTTCAAGCAAATATCTGTAGCCGTAGGACAAGGAGCTATTGCAGGGAAAAATATGATTGATTATGTACGTGCCAATCGTAAGTAACATCCGTAGTTTTATTCATAACTTAACAAAGGCTTAACAAAGGCTTGAGGAATAGAAAATTTATAATAGTCACGTGCGTATATTTGTCCGGGTAAAGGCATAGGTATATTTTAGATAAATCCGAGAGGGGTTTGAGATGTGAAAAAGAATATACTTATAGCCATTATAATTATTGCAATCTTATTGATTAGTGGTTGTATGAAAACAACTGATAAAGCAATGCAACAGCTTCAGGAGGATGAAGTAAGTCCAGTAAGTAGTATTGTTTTGACAGAAGCCGATGCACGAAGGTTGAATGAAAAACTACCGGTTACCCTCTATTTTTCTAATCAGGATGGAACCGGCTTGATAAACGAAATACACTACTTGAGCATGGATGATGCAAAGCAGGGAACAGAGCAATTAGCTTCATTACTGGTTAAGGAGCTTGTTAAAGGACCTTCGAATAGTGAATTAAAAGCTACGATACCCGAAGGTGCTGCTCTTAGATCCCAAGTTAAAGTTGAAAATAGGACAGCTACTGTTGATATGACAAAAGAGTTTGTAGATAACCATCCTGGTGGGAAAGAAGCTGAGGAGATGACAATATTCTCCATTGTAAACACACTGACTGAACTGAAAGATATCGAAACAGTTAAATTTCTGATAAATGGCAAAGAACAGAAGGAGTTTAAAGGGAATTTTCGCTTCGATAACGAGTTCCCAAGAAATGAATCTCTAATTGATAATAAACAGAGTTTTTCAGTAATTCCTGATGATGAAGATACCCTGCAAACAGGTGCTGATGAGATATATGAAGAAGAGATACTTGAGTAAAGACTTTTGCGATGTAAACGTAATAAAGGATAGCTGTGCAAACGAGCTTAGAAACTCTCGCAGAATGCCTGTGCAGTGTTATTAATTTCCTAATAATACGCCCGTCTTGTAAAAGACGGGTAATTTCATGTATAATCAGATGTGGTTTTAACAAAGCAATACGAGGTGGAGAATATGAAAGAAAAAATTAAAGTCCTTGTCCTTTTTGGGGGCCAATCATCAGAGCATGAAGTATCAAGAGTGTCTGCTCAGTCTGTTTTGGAGAATCTCGATAAAGAAAAGTATGATATTTTGGCTGTTGGCATTACTAAAAAAGGCCAATGGCTACCTTATAAAGGTGAATATAAATATATAAGCACGGGAGAATGGGAAGAGATAGCACTATCTGAGCTTAGCGGTTCGATGAATGTAAAAGGACCAGTACATACCGTTGCGAATTTCATAGAGAATATTTGTGGTGAAGAGGTAGACATAATTTTTCCAGTATTGCATGGAGCAAATGGTGAAGACGGAGCCATTCAAGGGTTATTTGAACTAGCAGGCATACCCTATGTTGGTTGCAACGTCATGTCTTCTGCTTGTGGAATGGATAAAGCAGTAAGTAAGGTTATTTTTGAACAAGCAGGTCTTAACCAAGGCAAGTATATTGTAGTAAAAAGACAGGATTTAAATAATGGTATTTCCAAAATTCAAGAAAAAGTGAATGATATTATTGGGTACCCATGCTTTGTGAAACCAGCAAATTCAGGGTCATCGGTTGGTATCTCAAAAGTAAAAGATCCTGATAGTTTATTAAATGCTATAGAGATTGCAGCTAATTACGATTGTAAGATTCTTATAGAAGAATGTATAGAGGGTAGAGAAATAGAATGTGCTGTATTGGGTTTCTATTCGCCCATTGCGTCCATAGTCGGTGAAATTATTCCTTGTAATGAATTCTATGATTACGATGCTAAATACGTTGATGACAATTCGGTAATTTGCATACCTGCTAATTTAGACGAGGACACAGTTAAAACTATTCAAAGGGATGCGATTACAGCTTTTAATGCATTGGACTGCTCCATATTATCTCGCGTAGATTTCTTTGTAGAAGATAAAACAGGAAAAGTTATTATTAACGAAATAAATACCATGCCAGGTTTTACAAGCATTAGCATGTATCCAAAGCTATGGGCTGCAAGTGGAATTAGTTATCAAGAATTATTAGATAAACTAATTGAGTTATCACTTTTACGTTTTAAAGAAAACTTAAAATCATATGATAAGTTTAAATAGATAATGGTTTTATGAGAGGAAATTATAATGGATAATAGGCCAATAGGGGTTTTCGACTCTGGTTTAGGCGGACTGACAGTTGTAAAGGAAATTATGAAGCAACTTCCCAACGAAAGTATTATTTATTTTGGGGATGATGGTAGAACGCCATATGGCACCAAATCTAAACAAACAGTTATTAAGTACACAAGCCAAGACTTAGCCTTTTTACTTTCAATGAATGTTAAGCTTGTTGTAGTTGCTTGTAACACTGTCAGCGCTGTTGCTTTACCCGAGTTAATCTCTGATATTAATGTGCCGGTTGTTGAAGTTATCAACCCGGGTGCTAAGAGCGCATTAAAGAAAACAAAACAAGGTAGAATAGGTATTATAGCGACAACTGCAACCACACAAAGTGGAGTATATGCTAATGCAATAAAGAGCTTGAACCCCAATGTAGAGATTGTTTCAAAGGCTTGCCCGCTTTTTGTAAATCTTGCTGAAGAAGGCTGGTGGGAAAATGATATTGCCAAGATGGTGGCAAATGAATATTTAGAAGAATTAAGGCAAGAAAAAATTGATACACTTGTATTAGGATGTACACATTACCCAATGCTTATAAATACAATACAGGCGGTTATGGGTGAAGATGTTGTGCTTGTAAACTCGGCTAAGGAACTGTCAGTCACACTAAAGAACCTATTACGAGAAGAAAACCTTGAAAGTGCAAATGAGATCGCACAGTACCAGTACTATACTAGTGATAGTGTGGAAAAGTTTAAAGCCTTAGGTGAAATGATACTGGGAAAAGAAATAAAGAATATTAAAAGGGTGGACCTAGATTGTTTTAAAGCCGGGGGTTAATTACATTAGTGAATTTACTTTATTATATTAATTATAGAATTTGTAATTTTATGCTTGTAAATAGGGTAGAAAATGTGATATATAATATGCCTTAGAAGTACAAAACATTTTTGAAAGTGGGACAAAAATTGAAAAAAGAAGTAATGATTACTGTTGATAGTAAACAAGAACATCCTGATAAGGATGCAGATATTATTAATTTCGTTACCGAAGGCTCTTTTTATAAAGAAGAGGATAATTACTATATATCTTATAATGAAAGCAATCTTACAGGAATGGATGGGACAACCACAACATTTAAAATAGAGCCAAATTCTGTAACGCTTATTCGTTATGGAAGTGTAAGCAGCTTAATGGTTTTTGAAAAAGGACGTAAGCATATATCGGAATATAATACCGATTATGGGACTTTTGAAGTTGGTATTATGGCACAGAATTTGTCTGTCGATCTGAATGATTTAGGCGGACGCATTAATGTTGAATACATTATAGAGGTAAACAAGCAGATAGCCAGTTACACAACTCTTGATGTAAAGGTTCAATAATATAAGTATAGGCTTTTGCGATGTTCTTAATAATATGCTGTATAATAGTGGTTACTAGCTTGTAAGATGATAACTAGCTTACATGCATAACTACGTTATACTTTACAGTAACTTTAAATATAAAGCACCGTAAAATGCTTAAGTAAAAGAGGATGGTATAAATGTACAGTATCTATCAGAAAATTAACCAACAAATAGAGATGGTGATAAAAAACGCCATAGATAAAGCTGTGGAAAATGGACAGCTTGTAGAGATTGATTTACCGCAAATCATGATTGAAAAGCCTAGAGAAGAGGCGTTTGGCGATTTTTCAACCAATATTGCTATGCAAATTGTAAAGCAGGCGAAAAAAGCACCAAGACAGATAGCTGAAGTCATTGTACAAAATATTAATAAAGAGGGTACATTTATTAACAAGGTTAGTGTTGCAGGACCCGGATTTATTAATTTCTATTTGGACAATGAATGGCTATATGAGACGTTGAGCCTCATAGATGAGAGAAAAGAAAAGTATGGGGAAGTCAATATTGGCAAAGGGTCTAAGGTTATGGTAGAGTTTGTAAGTGCTAATCCAACTGGACCTTTGCACATGGGTAATGCTCGTGGAGGTGCCCTTGGAGACTGTATTGCAAGTGTGCTTGAAAAGTCTGGATATGATGTAACAAGAGAATTTTATGTAAATGATGCTGGCAACCAGATGGAAAAGTTCGGAATTTCACTAGAGGCAAGATATCTACAGCAGTTAAATGGAGAAGAGAGCATTGAGTTTCCCGAAGATGGCTACCAGGGAGAGGACATTATCGATCACGCTAAAGATTATATAAATGAGTATGGCTCAGCGCTTTTGCAGAAAACCTCTGAAGAGAGGCGAAAAGCACTTATTGATTATGCACTTCCGAAGAATATTAAAAGAATCCACGATGGTTTGGTCAGATATGGTATCTATTATGATTGTTGGTTTAAAGAGAGCTCCCTTTACGCCAGTGAAATAGATGAAACCATGAATATATTGAAAGAGCGTGGTTATTTAGTTGAAAAAGAGGGAGCAATCTGGCTGGATGGTGAAAAAGCCGGTCTTGAAAAGGATGAAGTTTTGATAAGGCAAAATGGATTTCCAACCTATATGGCAGCTGACATTGCATATCATAGAAACAAATTTTTAAAAAGAGGGTTTGACACTGTTATAAATCTATGGGGTGCAGACCACCACGGCCATGTGGCAAGGATGAAGGCAGCTATGGAGGCTATTGGCGTTTCAAAAGATAGGCTTCATATTGTATTGTTCCAACTTGTTAATCTTTATCAGAACGGTGAGATAAGAAAGATGTCAAAAAGATCGGGCCGAGCTATATCGTTAGATGATTTACTTGATGAAGTTGGTGTGGATGCTGCAAGGTTTTTCTTCAATATGAAAACTTCTGGCAGTCACCTTGATTTTGATATGGATTTAGCTGTTGAACAGTCAAATAACAACCCTGTTTTTTATGTACAATATGCACATGCAAGAATTTGCAATATTATTAAGAAATTGCAAGAAGAAAATATTGAAAGAATTTCTTCTGATGAAGTAAACCTTACTTTATTAGTGCAGCCCGAGGAGCTAAATTTAATTAAAAGGCTGGCAGCATACCCAGAAGAAATTACTATGTCTGCGCAAACATTGGAGCCAAGTCGCTTAACACATTATGTAATGAATGTGGCAGCAGATTTCCATAGCTTTTATAATGCTTGCAGAGTAAGGGGCGAACAAGAGGATTTGCTGCAAGCAAGGCTATTTCTTGTGTACTGCACAAAAACCGTTATAAAAAATGTATTGGATTTATTACGCATAGATGCACCCGAAAGAATGTAGGGATAAGTAAAAAGGTATTAGAGTTTAAACTACGATATTTTTGGACATTTATCTAGAAAAACACATGATAAGGAGAATGATTATGAGTCTATATCAAGAGTGGTTAGACAGAATAGAAGAAAATCAAAGCACTGGTACATATAACAGTTTCTTTCAATCGTACCTAGCCCTTGAAACAACAGCGTATGAGCAGATTTTAGAAAACCAACAAAAAACTTTGGCCGGTACTGTGAATCAGTTAGCTGATCAGTTTTCAATGGACACAGTAACATTTGCAGGTTTTCTTGATGGAATTAGTGAGAGTCTTTCAGAGGAAATCCAACTTGAAGGATTAGAAGAGGATTCCCAAATAGAAATAAATATTGATTATGAAAAGCTTTATTATAACATGATGAAGGTAAAAGCAGAGTGGCTATATACCTTGCCCCAGTGGAACAACATACTAACAGAAGAGAAAAAGAGGGAGCTTAGGTCAAAGCTGCACGAAGATAGTCATGTTAGAGTTGAAAAGGTAGGTAGAAACGAGCCTTGTCCATGTGGTAGTGGTAAAAAATACAAGAAATGTTGCGGACGCTAATTAAATGATGCTTTTGCGCCCTATGGCTTTTATTATGTATAATCGCAGAAGCCGCAAAAGCCTTTATTGGGCATTTTGCGATTATAAGTATTTGATTCGCAGTAGAATATGTTGTGGTTATTCATGGGAAGCATGTCATCACATATTCTACAGCTTATTTTAAATTAATGTAAATCGC
>JAAYPS010000148.1 GCA_012519655.1 Clostridiaceae bacterium
AGGGACGGTTCTTTTGTGTTGTTTCTTAAGTGATCAGAACCACGAAAAAATAGCTACTCAGATAAATAAGTAGCTAACGGGTGTATATTTCAAAATAAATAACACAAAAGAACCGTCCCTCTGTGTTGTTCTACTTCGCTGTAATATCACGCTTATCGCGTTCTGATGCTATTTCATCAAGTGATTTATCTTTAAGTCGTGCTGCACCAGCATAATTATTATTTGTAGGGATTAGATTACCAGCCGATAATCGCTCCTTCGCCTTACTAATAGCAGCTTTATATTGAGGAAGCCATTTCTCTTGTGCTACCAGCATCTCGTCAATCATCTGCCAAACCTCTGGAGGATTACAAACCGCACCTGTTAGTGGGTCCATCAAAGCTGCTTGTTTCAAAAGATTCTCATCGCCAGACACTGCAGCTTCTACAGCCAACTTCTGCACCCAAATTGATTGGGAACAAACAGCTGCACATCCAAGCGGTAAATCACCAACTCGGGGTACAGAGATACCGTTACCATCAACATAACATGGAACCTCTACTACACATTCCTCTGGCAAATTTGTAATGCAGCCATTATTCATCACATTGAAATGTCCTCTGTAAATGCGACCAGTTTCAAGAGACTCAATAATATATGAACCATGTTCACTACCCCGTTGAGAACCGTCATATTTTCTAGAAGGCTCTTTGAGCATATTGGGAAAATCCGTTTCAAACCAGTTTCTCTCTTCACGGGTATGTCTAAGATAACCACCGGTTTCACCGTTAATCCATACCGATAGGTCTATCCAATCATTAATTTCATCAGGACGTTTACGGTACCAAGCAACATACTCGGAAAGATGTCCATTGGACTCTGTTGAATAATATCCAAAACGTTTTAGAATATCAATTCTGACCTTTTCTGTTTGTGAATATTCTTTATGGTTTAGAAACCCTTCCAATAACTTGTCTTTTAACTCTACCCCTTTGTGTTTTACCGATATGTACCAAGTTTGATGATTTATTCCTGCACATATAATATCTAATTCTTCTCTTGGAATACCAAGAACATTCGCTATCTGAGCTTCACCATGGATTTCGCCATGACATAAGCCAATAGTTCTAACACCCCCATATTTATTGCATGCCCAAGTTACCATGGCATTAGGATTAGAGTAATTTAGTAGTATGGCATCCTTTTCCGCCACCTCTCGTATATCCTTACAAAAATCGAGTACTTCGGCGATTACTCTTTGTCCATACATAATTCCACCTGTGCACAGCGTATCCCCCACGCACTGGTCGACACCATATTTTAATGGGATATCAATATCTGTTTCAAATGCTTCCAAACCACCTATTCGAACACAATTAATTATGTATCTGGCATCCTTAAACGCCTCACGCCTATCAAGAGTTGCTTGAATTTTAGTCTTTATACCGTTTGCTTCAAGGTCTCTTTGGCAAAGCTCGGTTACAGATTTTAAGTTTTGTTCATTTATATCTGTAAACGCAATTGAAATATCACGAAATTCCGGTACAGACATAATGTCGGTAAAAAGTGTTCTGGTAAAAACAAGACTTCCTGCTCCAATAAAAGCAATTTTAAAACTCATAAAATCGTCTCCTTTTTTGAAATATTTAATTATCCTTAAATATCTTCCTTTATTTTAGGATTTACTTTGCACTAAGGTGTGTGGTCTTTAGATGGATAAGTTCTCTATTTTATATTAATCGAATTGATACATGCATGTGGAACATAAACTTATTAATTATTAAAATGCAATATATTGTTGAATATTATTTTTACTTCTCATACAATAGAGTTTATAGAAATGTTTTGAAATAACTCTGGCACTATGGTGATAATAAATGAGTATATATGCGTCCGAGAATCGCTATGCCATAATAAATGCATTTTACATACTCCAACTAGAAGAATTCCATATGGATGTACATGAGCATAAACGTTGCGAAATCATGTATGTTGCGAATGGAAGCTGTCTTGTCGAACTGAATGGACAGTTGACTGTGCTAGGAGAGAGACATTTTGTTTTTATTGATCAAAATGTTCCACATCGATTGATAGTGGAAGAAAATGTTCCCTGTACGGTTTTAAATCTGGAATTCTCTTGTTCACCCAACCAAAGCGGCACAGACCTTCATTATATAAAAAAGCGCTCAAGTTCTTTTAGAAACTTTCTCTCAAAACCACAAAAATACCAGCTGTTTTTCGACAATTATAATATGCTTGATTGCTTGAAATCATTAATCGATACTCTTGAGAAAAAACATCTTGATAACCAATTTTTGATTGAACTTCTTTTTAGTCAGTTTTTTGTCCTTCTGTCATACTGTATGCAAGAAGGTAAGCGCCAGGATGGAATCCATTATACTAAAAAAGCAAAGGAATATATTGATGAACACTATTTAGAAGACATATCGGCAGATTTAATAGCCAATCATGTAGGTATAAATCGTTCTTACCTGCACACTTTATTTAGTAAATATGAAAACTGCTCCATCACTAACTATATTAACAATCTTAGGGTTGAAAGAGCGGCCTTTCTACTGAAAAATACGTCCATGAGTGTCACCGATATAGCTTTTAGTACAGGTTTTAATAGTCGTCAGCATTTTGGATATACATTTAAGAAGTATTTTCAAAGAAGTCCTCTTCAATATAGAAAATTGCCGGGTATATATATTAAGGCAAATACATCTTCATTTACCCAGCATAAAAGTTTATAAGCAATTGCTCTGTTTCTATGGTGTACAGCTAGATCTTTCAGTTACCTTTAAACAATAACATAACACAGCATAAGCATGAACCCTCTTAAGCCATTTTGCGATGGAAAATATTTCGGGTTCGGCTGTACAATATATTGCAAGTATACATAAAAGCTTGTCATTAAATATTTTGCATCTAGATTTTATAAGCTTACATAACAAAAGCCTTTTTTGGGCTTAAATTTGACTTATACGGAAAAAACTATTATACTTTTCTTGCTTATTCAGCTGATGAAAGGATGTTCATGTGAAAAAGTCTATTTCAGATAAAGTATATCAACAAGTACGTGACAGTATAATAACGGGCGAAATAACAAACAGAGAAATTATCCTTGAACAAGTAATAGCCAACAAATTCGGCATTAGCAAAATTACTGCAAGATCAATCCTCCAAAGGCTTTGCCATGAAAAGTATTTGACATCCTATCCACGCAAAGGATATTTGATTAATGAAATAACTGCGCTCCAATGTAAAAAAATACAGCAGCTTCGTTATCAAATTGAAGCGTACGCTTTACGTTTAATTGTGTCACAAGGTTTAAAGAATGAACTGGTGGAATTAGAAAAACTACTGGAGCAAAGTGTGGAGAATTCTAAGGGACCATACCAAACTATAAATACAAGATTTCATTTACTTCTAGCAAAATTGTCTGGCAACGAGTATATATATGATGTGCTATATCCTTACTTGGGATATGTGGCTCGATATGCCATTGCAAGTATAGAACGCGGTCGTTTTTCACCAGAAACCAATTATCACTACAATATTTTACATTCACTTAAAAATAAAGATATAAATACAGCTTTAAATTATTTACGCCTCGACCTTCAGCTTGAGAAAGATGAGATCTGATCCTGCTTCAAAATCCTATATGGTAGAAGGCTTTACATACCTCCTTCATCGCTAAAAGCATCTTGGGCATGTTATAGTTTTACTAGTTTTACATCCGAATGATAACAAAATGGCTGTGTATAAGCAAATAAAACCGTCCCTGTCCTATCCGTTTATCTGTAGCTTACTTAAACGAATGCTAGGTGAACCAACACAATAGCTTTTGAGCAAAAATTCGTCGATAATAAAATCATTACTCGTTTCAATTACATTATTAAACAGATCTATAAGGTTACCACATATTGATAGGGCATTTACGCTGTGGCTAGGCTTTCCATCCTTTATAAAAACACCTCTGCACGGTATTGCAAAATCACCAGAGCCAATATTTATGGAATGGAAAATATCATATGACTCAGTAATGTAAACACCATCGCCCATCTCCTGCAGCAGCTGCTGTGTTGAATTCACTCCTGGCTTAATGCAGCAGATTTTTGGAGTAACAATTATATCTGTTGGAATATTACCCGTTAAAAGAGCAACTCTTCCTGCATTACCAGTGGGCTGCAAATCCAGTTGAGATGAACTGTAATTGTTATGCATTAAAGATGTGAACTTACCCTTATCCACAAGCATTACTTCTTTCCCGGGGGTACCCTCACAATCGAAGGGGAAGTAATATCCGGTATATTTATGAAAGGGCATATCCACAATACTAAATGCAGATGAACCTATATACTCACCAAGTCTTCCTTTTAGAGCAGTTGAACCATCACAGTATTTCATTCCGCTAAATAGTTGCCATGCCGTCATCATTATATTAATTCCGACACTTTGATCCAAAACCACTGGGTATTCTCCAGATGTCAAGCTGCCTGGTTCTATCTTATTTTTAATTGAATTGTTGATTTTTTCTACTAAAAATCCCAAATCAAGCTCCTCTAAGGATGAATTGGAAATCGAATAAACAGCATCAATGCTGTCACCCATCACTTGTGCAGTAACGTTTACCTTAGCATAATAAACATTTCTTTTAAAGGATATATCCACACCCTTTGAATTTAAAACGGTGGATGATAGAGTATCTGATCTGACTGTTGCCAAAACGGTCTTTATGGACGAGTCAGATTTGCGAACTAAATCCTCCAGTAGCATCGCTTTTTCCACTACGGCTGATGAATTGACAGGATGTTGGTTTTCTTTATTTCGTGATTGAATATTGTCGTTTAAAGTATTTGGATTAAATGCAGTTTTAGGTGTGTTAAGAATGTCAATCTGTTCACTGTCAGAAATAAGTCCATTATTATAAGCACGTAATAGAACTTCTTGTGCATCTTCACCAAGATCTTCTGTATAGGCATAACCTGTTTTTTCACCCGATGCTCTGACATAAATAGATGTTACATCCGAAACATCGGTAAGGGCAACTCTGCCACCACTAACACCAATTTTTATGCATTCCTTCCGTTCAACATTTATCTCTGCTTCAGCAATGCCTTCAGGTAATTTTTTCATTGCACGTCTATAATTATCAAGAAACATCATTTCTCACCTTCCCCGCCCACAGTCATTGAAGATACACGCATTCTTGGTTGGAAGCTTGTAGTTGTGACAAGACCAGATACAGAGCCACAAAATCCCCCGCCTTCAGTCTCGATGTTCTTTCCCACACGGTCAACTCGCTTTATTAAATCAATTCCCCTTGCATTAAGCGTTAGCCCTTTAACACGGTGAGCCAATTTTCCATCTTTAATCCAATAGCCCTCTGCTACAGACACTGAAAATTCTCTACCACTATTGCCACCGCCTATGCGTTTAACGAATAGACCTTCGTCTATAGAACTAATCATTTCGTCATCATCGTCAGTACCTGCTGCCAAATATGTGTTGGTCATACGAGCGGCAGGAGCAAACATATATCCCTGGCGTCGTCCACTACCAGTTGATGGCATATTCAACTTGCGACCCCCAAGTCTATCACATAGATAACCTTTTAAAATACCGTTTTCAATGAGCACATTTTTTTGAGTAGGATGCCCTTCATCATCAATACCTGCTGTTCCATACAAACCTGGTATTGAACCGTCGTCTATGACAGTGACTTTTGACGATGCAACCTTTTGTCCAAGTTTTCCTACAAAATCGCTGTTATTTGTTGCAATTGCCCCCGATTCAAGAGGATGTCCGCATGCCTCGTGCCACAGGGTGCCACATGAACCCGCCTCAAATACTACAGGTACAACGCAAGAAGGAGCTGATACAGCATTCATGTTATCTGCAATATCATTAATAAATTCTTTTGCAAATGAAATATAGTCATCTTTTACTCGAAATGCCTCAAACCCATAGGGTCTGGGAAAATCCCCCCATTCGTAGTGGCTATTAGTACCATCTTCTACGGTAGCCTGAAGACGTAAGCGGCTTGTGACACGCCTATCCTCTGCATATAGCCCCTCGCTGTTTACAACTAAAATCCTCTGATCTGTATCGAAATAATCCACATTCAACTGTCTTATGCTATGCCCTGCACTTCTTGCAGCTGCATCGGTTTCACGAATTACTCTAACCTTTTCCTGATGTGGAATGGTTCTTGGATACTGGATTACTGTATTTGGGTTTTTTACAGTCTGCATTGAAAAAACTATTTGATTATGTACAGGTTGTTTGTCTGTATGTAGCAATTCAGATGCCTTTTGTGCTGCATCCATAAGACCACTGAACGATAGGTTGTTTGTATAAACATAAATGCTCTGTGTACCAGAGAGTAAATATATTCCTGCCCCAAAAATATGCACTGTGGTAATGCCTTTTAAGACTTGCTGTGAGCACTTAATATTTAGCTCATCTTTATTTTCAAAAAACAGTTCTGCAAAGTCGCCACCTCCTGAGAGTGCCGTTTGTAGAACCTTTATCATTTCATTTTTGGTTATCAATTATATTCACCTCTGGCTAAAATGTTCAGTAGTTAGTCTAACAAGGGTAGTATAATCTTGTACTTGATAATCTGTCAATACATATGAGATATCAAACCAAGTCTGGATGCAAATATCTGATGGCGAGAAAAAATCGGTCAATACATGTGAAGGCATCAGACCTTCACTGGCTTACACCAGTATCTTCAACGAGATTCTCTGTATTTCCAGTAAGAATGTAAACTTACGATATAATCTCTTTTAATGTAGCAGCATCATCAAAAAACTGCTCTATACTGTTATCTCTGACAAACTCCAACATAGCATAGCGGTCTCCTTCCGCCTTCTTAATTACATCCATATACTGTTTCCACTCATTTAAGCCTTGGGCAAGCGGAAACTTTTCCCCGTTTCCCCAGTGAAAAACATGAATGTGTGAAAGCAATGGTAGGACAGCTTCCAGACCTGATATTCGTTCTTCAACATTCATATCCTGAGAAGGCTGCCAGTAGCTCTTTACGTTTACTTCATTTACCCTTTTTAGAAGCTCAAGGCAAGATTCATTTGTATCTGTAAGAGTGTTCTTATGAAACTCAAATGCAATTTCGATATTCTCTTCTTTTGCAGCAGTTGCAATTCTTATAGAATCATTCACTACATCATTCCAGTATTCCTCATTTGCCTCGGATGATGCCAGTTTGCCAGCCCATACACGAATAATCGGGGCTTTTAAGGCTTTTGCAGACTTTAGTACTTGTTCAAAAGTAAAATCGTTCTGCTCTCCAACTCTATAGTATGAACCGTATGCAACTACTTTTAAACCAGCTCGTTCGGTCAGTTTTCGAACTTTCTCTGCGCGTTGCGTATCTCCATGTGGAACATGCTTGTCCCCACCCCATTCTATACCGTCAAGTCCTGCTTTTTTTGTAAGAATAACAACCTCTTCTGCAGTCATATGTCTAAAAGTCACAGAAACAAGACCAGAATATATCATTGTATCCCCCCATCGGTTCCCCTAGTTGCTAATTGTGTTTATTGTTATATATTCACATTATCTGTCTTCTTCGCATTGCAAATAACATGTGTAATCTGATACATCTATCTTTTTACCTGGTTTCGACCAAGGCACACCAATTTCATTTGGCAATACCCAACGCTCGTAACAGTCGGTTAGTGTATCTGCCAATCCCTCTACATAAATTGCATCTTCACCTGAAGGAAGCGTTCCTTTCTTAACCATCTCTTTAGGAAAGACTTCTATTTGAGGCATTGAATCCTGCATACCACTAATGCAAACGGTATGAGGCAAAGATGTTTCTGAGCCGCATTTAATTGATTCACCTTTTTGGACTTGGTCTATTAGGCAGCAAAGTTTCAGATAACTATCAACCTGTGGTTTATCGTATTTTATGACCCTACCATCCTTCAAACGCCCTTCAAATATTGTTAAGTCTTGAAAATCTTTATAGTAAATTTCTCCTTCTGAGAATTCATAACTAAACTCAAGTAAATTGCCAGCGTGCAATCCATGAGCATGGGATGCAATAAACATCATTTCTATGCCATCTTTAGTAGTAATCCGCGATGCTACGGTATCAAAATTCTCGATATTGTTTGCTCTGTATAATTCAGCCTCAACTGTTGCAGGAATGGAGCTACTTTGTGTAGTTTTTCCTGTTACATAAAGCATATTATGCAGATAATGAGCTGTCGCATTATTTGCAATACTATCAAGAACCCATCTTCCTGAAGCATCCTTCTTTTTACCCGCCCAACTTCTGTTAAAATAATTTATGCTTCTTGGCCAAAGAGCTAATGTTTTCAACCTAATTGGCTTTCCATACATGCCATCCATTATATCTTGCTTCAGTTGTTGAATTTCATCACTGAAAGACCATTGATAACCAATAGCCAACATTCTTCCTGTTCGATTTTTCGTTTCAATCATTTTCTCTGCTTCTTGAATAGTAGCACTCATTGGTTTTTCACATAATACGTGGCTTCCCATCTCCATAGCATAACAGGCCTGCTCACAGTGAAATTGGATCGGGGTAGATATAACCGCGTAATCTGCCTTATGTTTTGCATAAAATTCTTCAAGGGTATCATAGACAGGTATCCGTCTTGACTTTACTTCGTCAACAACTAAGCATTTATCAATAAATGGTTCAACAATACCTACGATATTTGCTTTCCCTTCATTTTCATTGTTAATAATTCCTTCAAAGTATGTTCTTCCATAACCACCAACCCCAACAAGTACAACAGAAACTGGGTGGTCCATAATAAATCCCTCCAAATGTAACTTTTATTCTGAAATATTTTAAACACTAAATATATTTAATCTTTCCATTGATAGCTTTACACTATCATTTTCTTTTTATTACTATAAACCAGAACATTCTGTTCCTGGTTTGCTAAATTGCCTTATTTCTTGATTTCAATGGGTTTCCCATTGGATCTTTTTATTGCATCAACAATTAATATTGCATTAATAGCTGATTGTCCATCTATAAAAAATGGTTTTTGATCACGTATGCAGTCATAAAAGTGTTGTATGAGTCTACCATGTGACACACCCCATTCGGATTTTTCCCCTTCTATCACGTCACATTGCACATCATTTATTTTCTCATTTTCAATGATTTGTATTCTTTGCTGTTCTACAATAATTCTTGCTTTTTCGCAATTGATCTCAAGTTGACACAGTTTGCCAGTAGTATAACAGTTTGTAAAATGTGCTACTGCCGTACTACCATTAGATAACTCAAAATTAGCCATACAACTGTCATCCACCTCATAATCTTCGGTATCACGCAGTTTTGCTGCAATTGCAGTAACTTTCCGAACACCACCACACAAATAATCAAGTAGGTCAATAGTATGTATAGCTTGATTTATTATTACTCCTCCACCTTCTGTGGCATATCTTCCACGCCAGGGTGATTCAGAATAATACTTACCATGTCTATCCCAGGCAACCCTTGCCATAACAGACAAAATTTGTCCGTATTTACCACTGTCGATAGCTTTCTTTGCCATAATGGTGGTCTGGTTCATACGGTTTTGAAAGCAAACGCCAAGGTATCGTTGATTCTTTTTTGCAGCGGCGATCATTTTTTCTGCCTCTTCAGGTAAAATCGCCATTGGTTTTTCACAAAAAACATGCTTGCCTCTTTCCATTGCTTTTATACTAAGCTGTGCATGCGTATTATGTGGTGTGCAGATATGCACAATATCAACCCTTGGGTCAGAAATTACTTCGTTATAATCAGTTTTAGGAATACCTCCGAACTTTTCAGAAAATCCAACTGCTTTTTCCATATCAGCATCTACACAATATAGTATCTGGGCATCAGGACTTTCCAAAATGGCCTTACCATGATTCTTTGATATGGCACCGCATCCTATAACAGCAATATTAAATCTTCCCATTTGTTTATATCTCCATCCAGTAATAATAATTTGTTATTCATATCTGATAATTTAATTATTATTATAAACACAAAAGCCATTATAACACATATTAAGGTTTTTGCGATATAACCTATATCGTTACAGCTAGTTAAAAATATGTTAAGTCGTAAGACGGCCCATATTTTATTCTTAACCTAATTTGTTTTTTCCATGGATTTCTTATATTGTCCAGGAGTAATCCCTTCGGATTTCTTAAATACGCGCATAAATGTGCGCAAACTCCCAAATCCCACTTTCTCTGAGACAGTCTCCAGCCTCTCTCCCTTGAGTATGAGCTTTTTTGCTTCGTTCAGACGTACACTATTGATATAGTTCGAAAGACTGTCTCCACGATACTCCATGAATGTCCTGGAAAGGTGGACTAAGTGTACGTTCAATTTATCTGCAATCAAACTTACACTCAAGTTCTTATCGGAATAATGCTCCTTGACTATATTAACTGCCTGGCTATAGAGGTCTCCACCTGATGGCTTGCTCTGCTCCGCACGGTGTTTTTTAATGGCATTACACACATCATGAACATTTTCTTCAATTATACTGTACATATCGGTTATGCTATTCTCTTGGAGCAAAGGTTCAAAGGACACCTGGGGAACCGGATATTTTTGCTTCTCAAACTGGTTAATTGCTTTAATAATCGTTCCGGCAATATTCACCATTAAATAGCGAATGGTAACCGGTGTAGAATTGTTATCTATATTAAGATTAATAACCTTCTTTATGGTATCACAAACAACTTTAGCATCACCTATTTTCAAATTGTTGACAATATGATTTTCTGTCTCTTCCGGGTAATAAAAGTTCTCTTCCATGGGCATCTTTACAAATTCATGGTAAAATATGACCTTGTTTTCATTAAACATACTATTGTATTCAATTACCTGTAGAGCTTCAGAATAAGCATCGGGTATACTCTTCCAAGACCTGTGAATACCGCTTATAGCAGAAACAAATCTAACTAAAAAGTACTTGTTAATTGATTTTGTTATTTGTTCATGAGTCTCATATATATCATTAATAACCCTTTCATTTTCTGCTGGTGGATTGATAATAAAGCCCATCAACCTACCTGTATGAAAGAAAAAGGTTTTTATTTTTCTCTCTTCAAAAAGCTCTTGTGTAATATTTTCGAATATTAAGCGAATCATAGTGTTTTTTTCATTATCATCAATAACTTCATTGTCGTCAGGGAAAGGCCCTTCACCCTCAAATACTAAAAATGTCAAAACAAGAAACAATTCTGACTGAAATCGTATATCATACTTTTCCAATGTGGGTATATCCAGTTCATTAGCAATATCCCTATTTTCAGCGAGATTAAGTACCATTTGTGCGCTTAATGTGCTTTTCTGCTTTTTCATAATTTCACTATTGATTTTTTTCTCACTTTGCAACTGATTTATAATGTGTGTGATATATTGAAACTCATTCATTGTATTTTCTGATGTACGGGCATTAAACTCTTCAATTGATTGAACCACACTCTTAAGGGGCGTATAATTGTGTCGCAGCAAATAAATTATTATCAAACCACCGAAAACACAGCAAAGTACTACACTTAGAATCATACTATTCCTAAGGATGTTAAGCTGTTCCATATAAGCCTTTTCAGAAGTAATAATTATGTATTTCCAATTAGAAGCTTTTGAATCAATATGTGAAACAATAACATTCTCTTCTCCAACAACTGTATTAATATTGTTGTTCTCAGAAGTTAACATTGAATAGTCAAGTACATTCTGCTCAGTTATATGATCCCCTGATTTGTATAATATCTGGTTTGTACTGTCCATAATTAAAAATGTATCGCGATCAGCGTATTCTTTTCTATATTCCACTAGATTGTCTTCATCTATAAAAACCACAATATTAGCATACATACCGGGATATTTTGCTACCATTAAGGGACTTATAATTGCAATTCTATTACGGGTCTCACCACTTGGACGAACATATTCATATGCGAAATAATGGGGCTTGGAGTATTTTTTTTGAATTAAGTTATCCCATGTACTTTTATCCAATCCTGTTTGTGATAGGTAAATATTGAAATACTCACTGCCACTATTATATGAAAGATTACTTACAGTAATATCAGGACGCAACAGGTGGATTAGAAATTGAAACTCCTCATTCTTAGTAAGTAACAATCGGTTTAGTATTAACGTTGTGTCATATAAATCATATGCCGTCACATCACTTCTCTTCTCCATTGTAAGCAGCCTTGTTATCATGGGCTCTATGGAAATCTCCGCAACGAACGAATTTGCTTCATATAGTACTTGATCCATTTGTATCCTAGCTTGCTCAAGTATTAATGAGTTTGAGTGCTTAATTTCATTTTTGTAAACATTTAAGAATTGGGATATGCTCCCAAGAAATATGAGGAGTGGGATAATAAGTATAAGTATATAAGATAAGAGCCATTTATGAATGACACTTTTATTTTTTATCCTCTTAAACATATTATCCCCCTCGTATAATTATATTTGTTAATACATTTCTATTCTATTCCCAGTTAATAACTGGAAGGTCCATAGCATTTCATTTCTTCGTTATTCATATCATTTCGTCCACTCTGCCCACGTGGCGGACTTTTTTTCATAATTTAATTTATTAAGACAAATACAAGTCTTCTTATATGCATTAAAGAAAAATTTACTATTGTCTGCACCTACATAGGTCGGCGATGAATGAAGACAGAATTAAATCGTAGCAAATTTACTTCTTATATCTATCCTATATTTTCCCGCCGGCTTTCTCTTTTAAAAGCTTGTAAAACAGTTCACCGTCAACAGGGATATCAACCCAATCTCCACCTGTCCATGATGAAAGATGCATTGCATTGGAAATTTGCAACCCATTTATTCCCTCAATGCCTGGAGCAAGTAGTGGCTCTCCTGTCAAGATAGCGTCACAGAAATTCTGTGTAATACCCTTATGACCTGTGGTTTCACCTTCGACAGGAATTTCAATTTTGGTGTTTTTAGGCTGACCAATTCCGTCTTTATACCTTTTGTTAAACTCTGGTTCAGATTCGGATAGCTGCCAAAACTCAATCTTTCCATTTTCAACAACAACTTTGCCCTTTTCTCCTGTAATCTCTAATCTATTTGTACCGGGAGTATCAGCGATTGTCGTAGTATATGAGCCTGTTGCACCATTCTCATATTCTACAATGGCATAAACATCATCTTCTACTTCTATATTCCTATGCTTACCATAGTAAATAACAGATTTCACTTTCTTAGGCATCCCGCAAATCCACTGCCATAGGTCCAGATTATGAGGGTTCTGGTTCAGCAATACGCCGCCACCTTCACCTGCCCAAGTTGCACGCCATCCCCCCTGATCATAATAGCTTTGCGACCTGTACCAACTTGTAATAATCCAATTTGTACGTGTGATCTTACCTAATTGGCCGGACTGAACCATCTCTCTGACTTTCTGATACAAAGGATTTGTTCTTTGGTTGTACATGATACCAAATACCTTACCACTTTTATTGGCAACTGCTTTCATCTCTTCTACTTGTTTTGTATATACGCCTGCTGGCTTTTCCACCAAAACATGGAGACCGGCTTTAAAACCTTCTATTGCATATGTCGGATGTGAATAGTGTGGAGTGGCAATAATGATTGCATCACACTCACCTGATTCAATTAAATCCTCTGCTTTATCATATGTACTAATATTATCGCAATAACTTTTTGCTAATTCAAGTCTTGCTGGATCTATATCTGCAACCGCTGTAAGAACGGCATTGCTAATACCATTTTCGCTTAAGTATTTACCATGTTTTGATCCCATGGTGCCAAAACCAATTATACCAATTCTCACTTTATCCATAACAGTGCCTCCTGACATTTATTTCGAATCAAGTTCTTTTAATACTTTAAGGGCTTGTATTGCGTCCTTTTCAAAATCTTCGGTCTTGCCTTCTATACTCATTCTTTCATCATAATTTATAGCCTTTAACTCCTTGAAGAATGCTTCTAAGAGATCATCTGATTGAACTGGATACCTTCTACCATCAACTGTAGCTACGTGAGTATGCCACAATTTACCCACTCTGGTTATGTTTCTTAGGTTCTCATTTTCCTTAAACATATGGAAGCTGTCCGCCAAAAGACCAACATTTTCTAAATTGACATCAGCTATCGTTATAGCACCTTCAGCCACACAGTTTATTGAGTTTGTTTCACCGGTATTTAGTGGTTCAATTACAACTGTTATTTCATACTGTTGCGCAATTTCACCTGTTTTTCTAATAACTTCTACCAGTTTTCTATGCCCTTCTGCAAATGTCATGCATGATGGAATTGTGCGGCATTTTCCGCTACCAAATACAACGATTTCTCCAGATAATCTCTTCATTCTGTCAAATGCCTTGTGAAGGTAATCATTTACTGGTTTCCATTCTGAGGCAGGATCAAGAAGATACATTGTTTTTGGAAAAAGGATATTAAAGCACTCAACTTTTATACTTGAGCTCTCTACTTTTTTTACTGCTTCTTGAAACTGTGCTTCTTCCATCTGTGCAATTTTTGAAATATTTGCCTCCAGATAATCATATCCCCATTTTTCTAAACTTTCTATATTATCAATTGATGTACAAATACCAAATCTCATTTTTTCAACTCCTGTTCTATTTTAGAATTTCAAAGTCTTGGTCACGAAGAATTACTTTGCCGTATCCCTTTACATGTACTTCAGCTTTATTTATATCTCCACTTCCTTTAATATCAACACTCTCAGGCGCAATTACAGACACAAAGCGTAACGGTACCGGCCCTTTCGAGCTAAGATACATCTGAGGAATAGGACTTCTTACTGAATATCCATAGGAAACCCATCCGCCTTTTGGATCTTCACTGCCTTCTAAAAATACAGAAGTTACTTCATCATTTAGTAAACTATAGTAATTATACTTTATGCCTGAAGAGGTTGTATACTGGTAGTTGTTTCCACCTATGTTAATTAAATTACCAGGAGCAAAATTGAAATATAACCTGATGTCATGTTCTTTTTTGCCTAACCCTGTTAGTTGATCATCTATTATATAAATGTCACCTTCGAGCCTAATAACACGACGTCTGTGGAATATTGGATCGTCAGTAAATACATAGCCATTATGTGATAGATCGATAATGCTATAGTCTTTGGTCTGTTTAAATTCGTGACAGTAAGTTCTAACACCACGAATACGGAATGAGTCAAGCACTGTACCCATTTCATGATCGTCTATGTAAACTGTATTATGTGCAGCCGCTGACAGAAAATAATGGCGCCAATCTTTCCAGCATGAACTGTTGTATATATATCTTCCGCTGTCTATAAGAATATCCTCACCTTTAATATGAAGCTCAAAATGTAGCTGATCATTGTGAGAGTGAGTGCTTCTTTCACCTCTTTCCAACTGAATCCCATGTACATGGTAATAGCTGTCATCTTCTTCCCAACCTGTACGCATAACATAGATTCCCTGCTCTATCATTGCGTAGTTTAGTTGTTCAGGAGATATCCCCTCTTCTCTTCCCGTTGCAAAGTACTGAAAATCTTTCCTTTTGGTAAGATCGTACATTTTCATGAAATATGCTCTTATTTCATTTAGATCGTCGGGGAAGAAGGATAAGTTCATGCCCTCATATGGTGATGTGTCGGCTCGGCGTGCCATAAGATCATTTCTGTCTGCATCACCAATCATAGGTGTTGAAAAATCAGGCTTTACAAGTTTCATAATAAACTCTGCTGATTTCTCCAAAGTAGGGAACCCATAAGGTGGTACTGGTATATTGTTTTTTATACACACTTCCCAAGCTTGTAGAAAAGCTATGGCTGCAACCATATGGTAAATTGGAGTGCGTTCCATGTGCACACCATCATTGTCAAAAGAATATTTAAGCTCATGCATAACACGGCGATATCCTGTATCAAACCATTCAGATGAGTTTTTCATTTCGGGAAACAGAATACCTAACTGCAACAATGCGCTTGCCTCCATTGTTAACCAGTTACTGGAGCTCCTATGGTTGCTATAGTGTTCTACTAAAAAGTCTGCATGGTCGCAAACCATACCAAGAAAAACAATCCAGCCTTCACGATCCCATGCCTGGGAATTTCTAAATGCAACAAAGCAAGGAAGCCATGTTGTATAAATGCGAATACCTGTTTCAATTTCTCTCCATGGGTGGGATGGATACTTTAGCTTTGGATCATTTTGATTTATATATTTATCGTAGTTTTCAACCGGCCAAGCCTTTGCAAAGCTTTTGAGTTGCGAAATAAAACCACGAGTATATTTTTCATCACCCGTCATAATATAGGCTCGAGCCAAAGTCTGCCATTGCAATGTTCTAAACAAAGTCCAACTCCACTCGTTATCCTGTGATGTATCCCTAGTAGGATTAAAAGTCCAATCTATTTCCCCTTCAAATTGATGACCGAACAGGTTTAGGTTTAGCACGTCTTCTGCTTCACCTAAAATCTGATCATCTTTGAGTTTTTTCATATCTTCTTTTTCAAATAAGTATATGGGGGTATTTCGTGTGGAAAAATGATTAATAATTTCATCTAAACACCCGTCCAAATCATTTTTGTCAAATTTCTCTTTCGCCAAAGTCAACTTTGGATGATTTAAATCTATTCGATTAAGCAATTTTTCAATTGTTTTCATATATAAGCCCTTTCCATTTTTATAGTATTGAATATATTGCATTTGAGGTTGGCTGTTTATAAGTTTATATATCAAAAATATTTTACATAGCATGAAAGTATGAAATCCTGATCATTACGAATACGTAATGATCAGGTTACATAATATTACATAGAGTATCGGAAGGTTGTAATATTTATCTTGCCATAAATCTGTCATAGCTATTTTGCATAATTTCAACTGCTCTTTCAAGTCCAAAAGCTTTCATTTGTTCAACATATTCGTCGAATTTACTCAACGGCTCAACACCAGTGATAAATTTACTTTCCATCTCTCTTCTGTATATATTAACGTTGTTCATTATCTGAGCTAACTCTTCACTTTCTTCTGATGTCGGTGATACAGGTGGCATTAGGTACTTACCTGTGTCAGTCTTTGTCCAAAGCTGCAGTGCTTCTTGAAGTTGTGGAAGTTCATAATACTGTTCTAATTCACGATAATCCTGTACTAATGGACCGCTAATATGACCACGTATGTATTTGCTCATTGCTTGCATAATGTTTAATCCATCAGGATTGTTCATAATTTCGTCGGTATATTTAGGATATCCGTCAACCATTTCATAGGTTACGCCTTCAATACCAAAGTTGTTAAGCATATGTCCTTCTTCTCCGTATGCATAATCAAGCAATCTTGCAGCTGCTTCTATGTTTGTACATGCTGTACTAATTGCAGCACCACTTCCATAAAGTTGATTGATTTTTGAGTATTTCGAAACTCTTCCTTTTTCAGGGTACATTGGTGGTGCCGAAACAAAATCTACATTTGGATCTGTCTCACGAAGTGCTGGTAACCATGTACCAATTCCAGAACCGCCTGGTGCCCATGTAGCGCCTGCCTGCTCATTTAGTATTTTTGAAGCCTGTGTTTTTTTATCTACTGCAAGGAATTCACTGTCTAAAATGCCTTCGTCATACCATTTCTTTGCTTCAGTAAGATAAGCTAGTCTGGTTTCATCGATGACTGGATTTTTTACAACACCATCTTCAACAACGAACTCATGCCAACTATCAAAGCCTGGGGCAAGAACTCTGGTAAGGTGATCATCTTTACCTCTAACTGTGAATGGTATCTCAACATTTAGTTCATCTCTAAATGCTACAAGAGCTGTATACCATTCTTCAGCTGTCTCTGGTACATCTAGGCCAACTTTGTCAAGCCAATCCTTACGGATAACAAATCCTTCTGAGAATAGTAGAGGATTGTTTTCAGTTGATGTACCACGTAGGAATGGGTAACAATAGTATTGACCTGCATCTGTACGAATGATGTTTCCTACGTTTGGATATTGCTCCAATAATGCAAAAAGATTAGGACTGTGATTCTTGAATGTATCATTCAATTCAATTATTACATTGTTATCAATTGCAGCAACGGGACCACCTGGATAATTTGTCCATGTGTACTCAATTATGTCGGGATAGTCAGCTGATGCAATCAAAATATTGAATGCCTCTGTAGATTGTCCTGCAGCGGGGTGTTGATACTTAATTTTAACACCGGTTCTTTCTTGTAGTTCTTTTGCATACTCTGTTTCTCCCATTTCAGTAACAACCTGAGCCATATTGGCGTTCAATTCAACCCAATATGTCAATTCTGGAACTTCAACGGGCTCCTTTTGTCCTTCGGGACTTGAAGTAGGTTTGCTTTCTGTTGAACCTTTAGTGTCAACAGAGGTTGTTTGACAAGCTGTGATTGATAAAACCATGACAATTATTAAAATGCCTGTTATCAACTTCTTCATCAAAACTTTCACTCTCCTTTTAATTTCTATTCAATGCACTTAAGTGCTTCGAATCAAACAAAAACTTAAGAATATTGTGTTATATACCATGCTTCTTGAAAACAGATGCTAATATGCCGCTTGCATCAACATTTAAAGCTTGTGTAGGACATACTTGGAAACAGTAGCCACACCCAATGCATAGGTCTGTTTTGCGGGCTTTGCCATCTACCATCTCAATGCCCTCATGCCAGCAAACTTCTTCACAGCGCTCGCAACCTATACACTTATCTTCAATAACTTGTGCTTCTTTATATGCTTTACCTAATAGCTCTGTACGCTCATTTGCTATATCACTTGACATATTGAAAAGTTTAAGAGCATCACCACAAAGGCTATCCATATCAGCATAACCGTTGGCATCCATCCATTTTTCCAAATCTTTAATCATCTTGGAGCAAGCTGAAACTCCACCTGCGCATGCCAGTGTTCCAATCTGGACACACTCACTGCCCGACATGATAATACGAGCTGCTTGTTCAAAAGAGAAAACGCCACCACCTGCATACATAGGTGTATCTATCCCTGCATTTCTAGTCTCGACAATTGAATGGCAAACTATTGGTGTTGCCTGAGTTCCACCATATCCGCCTCCTGGACGTGCCTGGGTTCCTCTCCAATCAAGGTCAAAGTAAAATGCTTTCCATCTTGCAGTTGGTCCAACAGAGTCAGCTCCTGCTTCGGTAGCAACCCTAATGGATGTGAAGGGGTCACAACCCTCAACAGCCAATTTAACCATTATAGGCATACCCGGAACTGCTTTTTTCATCATTTTCGTACAATTGTAAATTAATTGATAGTAATTGAATGAACGGTTTTTTGCAGTTGCTACACCTGGGGTATTAAAGTGTAATTCTATTGCATCAGCACCTGCATTTTTTAATTCCTTTGCTTGGTTTATCCAATCCTTTTCCCAATTACCACCCTTAACAATATCACTGTAATGACCAACAGATACCCAAAGTTTTATATCACTATCCATACTGGCCTTTATTTTTCGAACCTCTTCACAATATTTTTCCAAAGTATCGACAGGATCTGATATACGAGTACCAATTCCATGGCTATGAAATGCTTGTTTGCCTGTATACATTGAGTTTGCATCAGGGCCTATGAAACTTCCCCCACCTGCACCATGGCCGAAATTTCGTAATACTATTGCTCCAGGTCTACATTTTGCGATTCTTAATACATTTCTTGCACCTTGAGTGGCTGGACTGGATGCAATAACAAAAGGATTTATCATATCGAATTTTTTTACATATAGATTAGCCATTCTTTTATCCCTTCTTTCTTAAATAATTTTTCACTTTATAGAGCTAATACTTTATTCCATATGGCTTCATCAACTGGAATTCCTAGTTCTAAATTCTCTTTTCGTGTTTTAATTCTTCCCTCTCCGGGGTATCTTACAGGTTGATTTGCTTTCATAGGCGCGGAATTATGCAGGTCAACTAAGGTTTCACTTATAGTTTCCTTAATTCTTTCTTTATCAGGAAAACTTGTTATATCAATAGCAATAAACACCTGTGACAACTCTGTTTCATAGTCTAATTTTCCAACCTGACATGTGCTTCTGCCTCCAGCAAGAGTTGATGCAATTAAATCGAGCACAAGTGATAGTCCTGAACCTTTCCAATACCCAATTGGCAATGGTTGATGTGTCTGCATTATTTTTGCAGCATCCCTTGTTATGTTCCCATCACTGTCAAACCCACCATCAATTGGAAGCTGCTCACCACTGCGTGCGTACGATTCTAACTTGCCGTACGAGAACATCGACATAGCAACATCAACAAGCACAGGAGCATCTTCATGAGGAATACATACAACTACTGGATTATTTCCAAGCTTTGCATCCTTCCCACCCCATGCAGGCATATTGGGAATTGTATTTGTCCACAAAATTCCTATACAGTTTTCTTCTGCAGCCATAAGTCCATATGAACCTGGACGCATCCAATGATTAGTGTTTGAGATGGTAGTTATCCCTATAGCAGCCTCTTTTGCTTTCTTAATTGCACGTTCCATACAAAAGTATGCATTTAGGTTTCCAGGACCTTTTTGTCCGTCGTATCTTTCAATAAGACCAATACTCTCTTTTAAAACTGGTTCTGCGTTTACTAGAACAATCCCATTTTCAACACTGCTAATAAACCTTGGAAATCGATTAAGTCCATGAGTATATACTCCATCAAGACTTGCCTCTACAAATAATTTTGCTGAAAGTTCAGCCCTCTCTTTGGTCATGCCGTGTTTTAGTAAAACCCTTAAAAATTGATCATACATCTCTTGATATTTTACTCGCATTAAATAACCTCCTTCTTCTACAGTCTTTTATCAAGCAAGTTTCACTCTTCCCACTTTACTGTTAGAAAATATATATCTCTGTAAACTTTTCACTTCGCGTAGAATTTCTACTGATACTCCATTTGAAAATATAATTCCTTGTTTTCTTTTCACTTGGACATAGAATTCTTTGCAAGAACTTCATCTAAAATCATTGTTCTCTGTTATCCTTTCACTGCACCAATCAAAACGCCTTTAACAAAGTAGCGTTGTAGGAATGGGTAAACACATAAAACTGGAATAGTTGCTACAACGATGGTTGCATATTTTATTGTCTCCCCTATCATGGCTATATCTTCACCCGAACCAGCAGTCATCATAGTGGTATCACCCTGGATTAATATTTCACGTAGTATCAGTTGAAGAGGGTAAAGTTTTCTATCTCTTAGGAAAATCATAGCGTTAAACCATGAGTTCCAATGTGATACTGCATAATAAAGCGTTAGAACAGCTATAGTAGACTTAACTAACGGAACCATTATCGAAAATAGGATCCGGAAGTGACCTGCTCCATCTATTTTTGCCGATTCGCTCATACTTTCAGGAACGCCCACCATTGCCGTACGCATAATAATTAAGTTAAAGGTATTAATTGCAGATGGAATGATCAACGCCCATATGCTACCATCAAGTTTAACATTTCTTACTGTAAGATAGAATGGAATTATTCCGCCATCAAAGTACAAAGTTATAATTATTAGTATAGTAATTAACGTACTCCACATAAAATCTTTTCTTGATATAACATAAGCAGCAATTAGAGTTAAGAAAATATTTAAAGCTGTGCCAAAAACTACGATGAATATTGTGTTTGTATAACCTGATACTATATTGGGATTTTTAGCAACCGATTTATAGGAATCAAGGGTAAACCCCAATGGTCTTAGAATAAACCCTTTTTGTCTCATTACCTCTACTGGATCACTGAATGAGGCAAATAGTATGTGCAGTACTGGTAAAAGAATTACTAACATAACTAACATCAGGAAAATAATATTAACTACATCGAAAAATCTCTCTAATGTGCTATCTTTGATTTTGTTACTAGTAGCTCTATCTCTCATAATGCTTCCCTCCCCTTTTACCATAAGCTCGTATCGTTAGTGGCTTTGCTTATTCTATTAGTTGTGTAAACTAACGCGAAACTTACTACCGAATTAAACAAACCCACTGCCGCACTATAACTCCAGTTAAACTGCAGTAAGCCTTTTTTGTATACATAAGTACTGATGACTTCAGCCTTCTCGTAAGTGAGCTCATTGTATAGTAGAAGTATTTTCTCATGCCCTACGTTAAACATCTTACCAATTTGTAATATGAGCATAATAATTACTGTTGGTAGAAGTCCTGGCAATGTAATATGTATTAGCTGTCTAAATCTGTTCGCACCGTCAATTTTAGCTGCTGTATACAATTCTTGGTCAATATTCGTTAGTGCTGCCAGATATATTATTGAATTCCATCCTGTATTTTGCCAAATGTTAGAAATAACATATATAGGTACAAAAAACTTTGGTTGATTTAGCATAGTAACGGGTTGAAAACCAATAGCTGCTAATATCTGATTTATTGCACCTTCCTTCATTGTTAGCTGAATAATCATACTACAAAGAACAACTGTAGAAATAAAATGTGGCAAATATGTGACTGTCTGTACAAGTCTTGAATATTTTTTGCTTTTCAGTTCATTTATTAAAAGTGCTAGTATGATTGGGGCTGGGAAACTGAATAACAAATTGCTCAAACTGATTACTATAGTATTCTTTATTACTCTTACAAAGTAATAATCAGTGAAAAAAGCCTTAAAATGTTTCAACCCTACCCAGTTACTTTCAAAAAAACCCTTTCCGGGAGTATAATCTTTAAATGCGATAACCACTCCAAACATAGGTCCATATTTAAAAATTAAATAGTAAACCAGAACTGGCAGTACTAATAAATAGAGACCTTTGTTTTTAGTAAAATCTTTTTTAAGGCGAGTTAAGAATGTCTGTTTATATTTTTTTGGCCCCGCTGCCACGACAGAATTTTTCTTAGCGATGTCTTGCATAATAATAGCACCTCGTTTAAACTCAATAACTTTCCTTAGTGTCTTAATCAAAACTTCATAACATCTTATTGCTCTCTTGTTTTATATGTGGGCGTTTTGCGATGTTTAATATTTTTGTTTCGCTACATAATACATTGGGTTATATAGCTTGCCACCATAAATTGTACAGCCACCTTTATTAATATTACATCGCTAAAGCCTATTGCTATAATTTAGAATTTCGATTTTAGATATACTAAATTCGGGTTCTAAACATATTAATAGACATAACTTATGAATACTAATAAATATACAATAAATAATTTCTGTTCAAGAGAGAAAATTTTAAACCATTTTATTTTTTAAATACCGTGTTGAAAATATCGTGTTTTTTTAAAAAATAACTTGGCTTTCCATCAATTTCTGACATGCCTAATACTAGCACATGCTTTTTTTCATGTAAATTGACACAAATTTGTCTTGTGACAAACTTTAACTGGATGCACTTAAAAAATGGACATTTGTTTCATATTATGACATTTTTTTAACATCACGTAACGGTTGTGGCTGTGCAGTTTCGTGGTTTTTTTATTGGTTTTTTGAATTTATTATAGCCTTTGAAAAGCGCCAAAAAATTACTTGATTTAAGCTACTTGTTATGTCTTTTCCTGTATTGAAAAGGAGTAATCCCTTCAAGTTTTTTAAAAATTCTTATGAAATGATTTACATTATTAAAACCAGAATTCATACCCACTTGGGTAATGTTGTAGTCGGTATATAATAACAAATCCTTAGCTCTGGATATTCTCTGTATAATTAAATATTCTTTAAATGTAAACCCCGTTACTTTTTTGAACTGGTGAGAAATGTAATATTTATTCATAAAAAAAAGCTTTGACATATCATCGAGATTAATGTTTTCAGTGTAATGCTCTTCAATATATTTTTGAATTTTAATTATTGACAGTGTTGATTGATCAATTGTAGTTAGAGGGAAAAAATCTGCATGCTTTCTGTACAATAATATGAAAATAAGATTTAGGCTGGATTTTGCTGCCTCTTCCCAAAATTCATCCTTATTATTAACTTCAATGTATAGATTGTTAAAATGTTTTGTAATATTCATTTTTGTGTTTTCATCGGGATAATCAAGCTTCAAAATATGTTTAAAATTCTCAGAGCGATTACTGAAGACCGATGAAAATATCGGGTTTTGTATAGCGGTTCTGAAAAAATCAGGTTTAATAAGTATAGAATACCTTCTATAAGGATACTCAATGACTTTAATATTATGAGACTCCATATTGTTTATAAAAACTATACTGTTTTCACCAACAGTATAATGCTTATCATTTATGCAACACTCAATTTTTCCATCTCTAACGTAAATTATTTGGTAGGTATTATGAAAATGAGGTCTAAGCTCTAATCCTTCATTGTTTTCGTTATACACCATATCTATAGAATATGAAGCTGCATTGCTATTGTCCATTTTTTTATTACTCCAGCTTTAGTTTTTTCAGTTATTGTTGTATGGTTTTCTTCAAATTTTCTTGGCTCTTTTCTCCAGTTACTATTTGTTGGTATTCTATCTTAATATTTCATTTAGCTTGTTCCTACCGTAGCGCTACAGTTGAAATATAATATTTTGACTAAACTTCTGTTGAATTTTTTTCTTCAGTAATTATTGCTCTGCTTTTAGTAAATTTTTATTGAGCTTTCGAACTTTTTTTTACCGTGATCCTGCAGCATATATTTTGACTAAACTTTTATGACCATTTCAACTATCTTTTTTCACAATTCTAATCGACTCTATTTTATGTTCGCAAGAAACGCTAATTTTATTCCAAATATAATGTAGATTATCAAGGCCTATTAGTGTAGAATCACAAATAGAGGCTATTTTATTATAACAAATAAAATAAAAAACACAATTTGAATTGAATATATCATTATGCAATGTTACCTTAAAAAATTAGCTTTGCTAAATGTGTTGATAAGCTTTCGCGTAACTACAAAATATTGTACATGCCAAACTCAGATATATAAAATACTAAACAACTTTTATATAACATTGTAGACGATATTCTAGGTTTAAAGAAAGAAATACTTGTTTACATAAATATTCGAATGTATCTATGGATATATTTATATGGGAACAATATTTAATAATTGCTATACAAATAAAATGAGGTGGTGGAAAGATGGAGTTTAGAAAATTCGATTATAAAAGTTTTGAGGATTTTCAAAAGGAAGCAGAGTCTATTGGTTTAAGTCTTCCTTTTTCCAAAAACTTAGAGGTTTTTGCAAAGAAAGTTGATATCAATGGGTTTACATTACAAAACTCAATTGCTGTTAACCCAATGGAAGGAACTGATGGTAAACTGGATGGTAGTCCCGACGAATTAACCATTAGAAGATACGAGCGCTTTGCAAGAGGTGGGGCCGCTCTTGTCTGGTTTGAGGCAGTTTCGGTGGTACCCGAGGGAAGAACAAGCCCACGCCAGTTATGGATAAACAAAAACAATGTTTCTGCATATCAAGAAATTTGTGAGAATATTATGGAAAATGCTCAGTCAGAGTCAGGATTTACTCCGCTGTTAATTATGCAATTAACTCATTCGGGCAGATTTAGCAAACCCGAAGGTAAAGCTGCACCAATTATCGCTGCACATAATCCTTATCTGGACCCACGCATGAATATCGATGAGAGTTATCCTGTTATTAGCGATGATGAGTTGGAACAGTTAGAAGATAAGTTTGTAGAAGCGGCAATATTGGCTAAACAAGCAGGTTTTCACGGAGTGGATGTAAAATGTTGTCATAGATATTTAAATTCTGAGCTTGTCTCGGCTTTCACAAGGAAAGGTAAATATGGTGAAACGTATGAAGGCAGGACCAGATTTCTTATGAATATCGTCCGTAAGATAAAAGACAGGCTTGGCAGCGATTTTATTGTAACTTCACGTCTTAATGTTTATGATGGAATCCCCTATCCATATGGGTTTGGAGTTGATAAGGATGATTATAAGAAGCCTGATTTTACCGAGCCTATTCGCTTAGTAAAAGAACTATACGAAACTGGAGTCCATCTAATAAACCTTACTATGGGGACACCCTATTATAATCCACATGTAAACAGACCTGCAGACGCAGCTGAATATGTGCCTCCTGAGCACCAAGTAGAAGGTATAAATAGGCTTGTTACAGGTATAGGAGAAATACAAAAGGCAGTGCCAGATATTGCAGTTGTCGGCACAGGTTATAGTTGGCCTCGGGAATTTGCAGCTTATTTGGGTGCTGGAGTTCTTGAACAAGGATTAGCTACTATTATAGGTTTCGGTCGTCAAGCCTTTGCATACCCTGATTTTCCAAAGGACATCTTGTCCGGGAAAGGCCTTGACAGGAAAAAATGCTGCATTGCTTGTGGTAAATGCACAGAAATTATGCGTGCAGGTGGAACTGCTGGTTGCCCTGTTAGAGATGCAAAAGTCTACGCACCCATATACAAGCAGTATTGCATGAAATAAAAAACAACACAGAGGGACGGTTCTTTTGTGTTCTCTAACAACACAGAGGGACGGTTCTTTTGTGTTCTCTAATCCCCTTGTGCGAAATAACACAAAAGAACCGTCCCTCTGTGTTACCTCTGTGTTAGTGGATATAAATAATGGGGGATGTAAGGATTCCAAGCTCTCTTAATTGATACTCATAGCTGAAAGAATTATTATTTGTTCGCCAGGTATTAGGACCATAATACTGTTCATATCTGTTGCTATTATGTAGCTGGCCAAACATATTAAAGCGGTTTCCATACAAAACAAACTCTATTGAATGGCTTCCAGAAGTAACATAGCCACAGTCCAATCGGTATGGCGAAAATATTATATTTCCTTTACTCTTTCCATCCAAAATAACTTCTACCAGCGCTCCCTTGTATTGGGGAATTTCAATTGTCATATTACCCTCTGGAACATCCACATCAAGCTTATACCTAATATTACCTCCATAGAAACTAAGCCCTTGTCTTGTTATATCACTAAAGTATAACCTTTTTGCTGGTTTTGTAATAACTGCTCTGCCTCCAATTACCTTGGTGCCAAAATCACCTAATACATAACACCATTCTAAATCTGTTTTTGGACCAAAGGGGAATGTTAAAATAAGCGTGTTCTTCCCTTTTTGTATGTTATTTATTTTTATTACATTGAAACAATTATCCACAAAGAAGGTGTTACTTTTTAAGTTCATAATCTCACCATTGAATTCAACTTTTACCCCTTCTCCTTCAAATGCAAGCTCTGCTTGTTCAATTTCAAATTCAGACTCAACATCGAAATGAAGTTTAACCGTATGATTAAACCTATTTTCTGAAGTTGTAAGCCAAGGCTGTGGAAAACTATCCGTTCTTAGTGGGTAATTAAGTTTCCTTCTTATGGTATCATCAATTTTGAGTATTTCTTCCACTCCGGACATCTTGCCACCGTCAATCTGAAAACGAGCCATGTCCAAGAGTAGTACATTTTTTTCTGACAATTTGTACTCACAAGGCTGGTTCAAATACCGTGTAAAAGAGACATTCTTGTGGGGTGATGAATTCACAAAATTTGTGTTGCTATTGTCCACATCCTTTTTAACTAATCGATATAGAAAACTATCATGATCATACGAAACTTGTTCAATATATGTATTACCGTGGTTAACAAAAGCAGGTATTTGCTGCTGCTCCCCTGTCATGGTATTAAGTATCCACACTTCATAGGCTCCGCGTACTATAACTTTACACTCTGTTCTTGAGGGTAACTTTTGGTTCTTAACGGGCTTTCCGGGAGCGATAAACAGCCATTTACAATCCGACTCTTCCCTTAGTTGGTATAGAAAATTTTCATTTCTTGTATTATCTTCATTTAGGATATCGACCTGACGGTAATCTTCTAATGCATCAGCTATATCATGTTTTGTATTGTTAATAACAAATTCTTTGAAACCTTCTGTGTCAAACTTCTGCTTAAAGTCACCATCAATAATTTGTGGGAGATGACCTAAAAATATTACTTTTCCGCCTTTTTCTACATGTTCATAAAGCATCTTAACTGTACTGCTCCGTATAGTAGTTAGCTCAGGAACAATTATCACTTCATATTCCATCTGACCAAGCTTTGTATATTTGTCTTCAGAGCCACTATATAATTGTGGAATCATGGACTCCGAAATAAAGTCAAAGTCCAAACTAGAAAACAACAACCAATTAATTAGATTGTCGAAGTTCTCTTGCATTCGCGATCTTTTTTGTTTTGTCTGACTGTCTGGGCCCCAAGATATCCAATAACTTTCTACAGGATGAATGACTCCTATTTTAACAACTGGTACACCCCTCGTCATACATACATTTACTCTTGAAAAGTGGTCTTCTATCAAGTGATATTTTTTATACCAAGGCGAATGGAAATCTATTGGAGCAGGATAATCCCTCTTTGATTCGCCACCCATGCCCATCCAACTAAGATGAGGAACTCTTACGCTAACCCCCATTGCTGCCTGCCAGTCGCCCTGAAGCTTATGACCTCTAAAATCAAAGTCCCAATTTGTAACACCATATAATTCACTTAACACTCCGGGCCTGCCGTATTGCCTTGCAGCACTTTGTGCCTGCTTTGCAGTACTATATTCATAACGGTTTGCCAAAATATCAATTCCGGGTATATCAAAACTGCGATATGCCCGCATTGCTTCACCGAGTGCTCGCGTTTGCGACTCTAAAGTTGCCTCTGCCATCATATGACCAGTAAGCATAATTTCGTGTTCCTTACACCACCTTCCTAATGTGTCAGCGAAGGAGGAAGCAAACAATTCAGCAACATGCTCATGATACCAATATCTAATCTGGGAAATTTTATTGTCCTTATGTTGCCAAAAAACTTCAGGAAGGTAGTCCAAAAAGCTATAACCGAACCTTTCTTGAAATAATTGCTCGAAGCCGTCTGTATATGGTATACCCACTTCTTGTTTGCTGTATGGGTGGGATAAACTTTGTTTCATTACAAATTGAGGTTCATCTGTGAAAATAGCAGGTACTGACTTTGAAAACTCTTGGCCTAAAGCATCGTGATATTTCTGGTGTGTGGTTTGAATAAACATATCTATTGCTTTTTTATTGAGAGTGTCTACATATGCCTGGTTATTGAACCATGGTAAATCCTTCGATACTATTCGGTATGCATACCAAATATCTTTATTTATTTTATTATCATCATTGTCAAGCCTGCGGTATGAATGAAGGTATCCATCTTTTATTTCAACTTGGTACTTTGCAATGAAAGATAGCTCTCCGTCTATACCAAGACGGTTTTCCTGAGGTATCCCACGCTCATAATAGCCATTTTCATGGAAAAAAGGTGAAAATAGAAGGTATCTGCTTCGAAATTCATGGTTTTTTGTAACAAACCCACCACCAAACCCGGAAGGCCATTTATCCTCATCATAAAGCCATGTGAGCATATTCATCTCTTTTGCCTTATGATTGCATTTCTTAACATAATCCATAAATTCAGGACTTAAGTAAGGAGTGTCAAGACCAATTCTTGTATGAATATGGAATCCACCCATACCCATTTCATTAAAAACTTCTATTTGCTCTTCCATGTCATCCCAGTTCAGCTTTTTATTCCATGCCCAAAAAGGTGCACACCTATATTCCGATGTAGGGTTTTGAAAGAGAGAGCTGTCAAACTTTTTCTGGTTTTTTGGATATAGCATAAATCCTCCTTATTGGTCTTTTGCGTAATTGCAAATTATAAATTTGGCTGTTCAATATATTACAGTTATATGGACTTTGAGATGGTAAATAAAATCGACTATTAACACAAGCAATCATGAATTACAATCCTTATTCAAATTTAGTAAAGAGCCTCTAACCAAGTATTTATTCCCGTATTTTTCGCGTATTTTGTCTATACTTTCATCGAGCTTTTTCACATTAGAGCTCTGTTTTGATAATGAATCAAACATATTAAGTTGAATTGGGGGTTCACTTTGTAATTGGGTGGTTGCAACACCAATTAACCGTATAGGGTCTCTTTTCCATACCTGTTCAAACAATTCAGTAGCAACTGCAAATATTTCATTGGTGTTTTGGGTCGGTGTTTGGATCTTCTTTCTTTTAGAATAAGATTCAAATTCACTATTCTTAATATTAATACCAATTACGTTGGCATACAGGCCGGATTTTCTAAGACGCATACCCACTGTTTCACAAAGGGAAAGTATATATAGTCTGGCAGTCTCTTTGTCGGTAATATCAAAGCCTATAGTAATTTCATTACTTAAATCCTTAGCTTCAGATTCTTCTGTTTGTACAGGGGAGTCATCTATCCCGTTAGCATATTCCCAAATCATCCTGCCATATTTGCCAAACCGTTCCTCAAGTAGTGAAGCATCAGATAAAGCTAAATCACCTATTGTTTCTATCCCCATGAGTTTGAACTTCTTGTATGATGCCTTTCCCACCATAAACAACTCCGATACTGGAAGGGGCCACATTTTTTCTTTCATTTCGTCACGGAAAAGAGTATGAATTCTATCGGGTTTTTTGAAATCAGAAGCCATTTTAGCAAGTATTTTATTCTCGGAAATGCCTATGTTTACAGTGAAACCAAGCTCTTTCTTAATCCTGCTTTTAATTGTGCGAGCAATGGATAAAAAATCGTTACCATACTTAAGTCTTAGCCCTGATACGTCTACAAAGCATTCATCTATACTGTATTTTTCAATATCTGGTGTAATGGTCATGATTAATTCTGTCATAGCATTCGAGCACTGCGTATAAATACCATGACTTGGAGGGACAATTGTAACATTAGGGCATTTTCGTACCGCCTTAATTACAGGTTCTCCTGTAATGATACCAAATTTCTTCGCTGGAATAGATCTTGCCAGAACTACACCATGCCTTCTTGATTGATCACCAGCTACAATTGATGGGATGGTACGAAGGTCAATATTACTGCCTTTTTTTAATTGATTCACTGCTTCCCAGCTTAAAAAAGCCGAGTTTACATCAATATGAAAAATTATTCTTTTGGGCATTATAAAAACCTCTAAGATACTAAAGCTAATTACCGTTAAGTGCTTTTACTACATATATACTTTTTACCTCACATGCTTTCTTTGCGTATATACTCTACTTATCTACTTTCACAGCATCACTGTTATTAGGCATATGATTTTTTCTCTACGGTAACTCTATATTAATTATAGCATAATAAAGGTTTATGTGATGTATCCTTAATAAATATTAGGTGCGCAATATGTGGCGACATAAGCGTATAGGATGAGGAAATAAAGTATATAAAGAATATTCGCTGTGCATATGTGGTGACATAAGATGAAATAACTTATGTCTATGACAGCAGCTACCTTTTACACTTGGTACAAGTCCTTAATAATATACTCCAATTCCAGCCCTTCTATAGACATATCACTAATTACACTTTCTTCATTCACTTTTTTTATGAATTCATTAAGTTTGATTTGTGAAAGATCAATTACTACTTCTATATCATAATCTGATAATTGGCTACGAACAGCTATCCCCTCATGCTTAGGTAACATTATCTTCTTGCGGGTTGTAAGATGAATTGTCTTTTTCTCTCCAAAATAATTTCTTAATTTATCCATGCTGTCATCATAAACAATCTCGCCATGATTAATAACTATAACGCGCTTAGCCAAATGCTCCACATCCTCAAGATCATGGGTTGTTAAAATAAATGTAGTTCCCTTTTTGTTTTGCTCAAGGATAAATTCACGTATTTTTTCCTTTGCTATTACGTCTAAACCGATAGTAGGCTCATCTAAGAATACAACACGGGGTTTATGTAGCATAGCCATAATGAATTCGCATTTCATTCTTTCACCAAGGGAAAGTTGACGGGTAGGTTTTTTCACAAGGTCCTTTAGTGCAAGCATCTCCACCATTTCAGAAACTGTTTTTTTGAATTCATTGCTTGGGATACGATAAATTGATTGATTTAAATTAAAGGCGTCAAGGGGTGGAATATCCCACAATAGCTGAGATTTTTGTCCGAAGACTGCGCCAATATTCTCAACATATTTTCTTCTGTTTTTCCAAGGTGTATAACCCATAATATCAACTTCACCTGATGTAGGATGCATAATTCCTGTTAAAATCTTTATAGTTGTTGATTTTCCCGCACCGTTAGGACCTAAAAAACCCACAAGTTCGCCTTCTTCTATATCAAAAGAGATGCCCTTTACTGCATTAACTGTTTTCTTCTTCCTTACAAATAGGCTTATTAGCGCCTCTCTAAATGTGCCCCCACGTTCATAAGTAGTGAATGTTTTTTTAAGTTCAGAAACATGAATCATATATTCGCTTTATGATATAGTTATTAACTAATCATATACTCCTTTCTTTAGGTTCTCCACGAATTTCTCATCTGAGCAAGCTTGTTTTTGAAAACATTAAAGAAATCCTTTGTTACAAAAAGCATGTACCATAGTTCTATCCAGAAGAATAAACAAATCAACCTCCAGAACTTGTATAGTTAGCTACCATACGAAAATAAAACCAAAGTCCTGCCAAAAAGAACACTATTGCAGAAGCTAAAGCTAATAAAACATTTGTATTTGGTTTTCCCAACAATGCTGAGGCCGGATAAGATGCTAAAAGACTTATTGGAATTATATAGGTTGTTATAGTTTGAAACGATTTTGTGAATATTGATTTTGGGTACATTCCAAACTCCATAACCGTCATAAATATATCATATATTCTGTAATTGCCTATCCATACTATCCCTAAACCTGCCATGAACAGTCCGAATGCAAACATTAGTAAGATTGAAAAAATAAAAAATATAAAAAACGTAATCCAATTATGCAACGGTTGGGCAGGTAAATTTTTCATGGCTATACCAAAAACTAATATACCGCCTATGAGCTTTCCAAGATCTTCACTGTCAAAAGCACTTGCTATTGACATTAGCAGTATGGAGCGAGGCTTGATAAGCAATAAATCAAATGTACCCTCCTGAACTCTGCTAATTGTGTTCCATACTATTCCCATAAAAAATGGGAAAGAGATCCCTCTGGATAATAGAAATATTCCCTGAAGGAGCAAAACTTCATATACACCCCAGCCTGGAAAAGAAGCACCATTGTTGTATATTATAAGTGTGATAACTGGACCACCTAATTCCACTATCATCATAATGAACATACTCATAATAAAATCACCACGGTATGCCATCCTAGAGGCAAGTGAAGATTTAATTCCTTGTATGTAAACACCAAAACCTGAATAACGGAGACCTTTCATTTTTTCTCTAGTATTTTGAGAGATTACCTGCATCATGAACCCACCCCCGTAAAACGTTTAATTCCCATAGACCATATAAACCTGTTAACCAAAAACATTATAACCACCATAATTGCTTGAAGAAACACAATTTGCGGGATTGGCATGGTTATACCTGCCAGTTCATAGCTTCCAATATAAACCCTTGTGGGTACATAAGTAATAAATTGAAATGGTAGGTAAAATAAAATTTTTTGAAAACCCTTAGGGAACAAATTAAGGGGCAAGAAAAGACCTGAAAAAATTTGAGTAAACAATAATATCGAACGCCTAACACCATCAGTCTTCACTAACCAAAATGCAATTGTACCTACTGTATAACTTACTAGGAAAGATAGTACAAAACTAATAGAAAACGAAATAACTGTCCAAAAAGGTTTTGCTGGAATTAGATCTATACCAAACAGTATATAGAAAAATATGACGGGTACCATTTCCACCCAAAATGCAAGAATACGATTACCTACTTTTTGAAAAAACGAATAATAAATATGTGACACTGGGCGAATTTGGAATGTAATAAACTTACCTGTTTGTATTAAATCTTGAAGCTCAGTACCCGCAGAATCCCAATTTAAAAAGCCACTAAGAGAAGATATAGCGAAATAGAGCAACATTTGATCAAGGGTAAATCCCGAAACAGTATCGCTGATTTTAAAAACAGACTGCCAAATGAAATACTGAACCAAAAAATATATTGGTTGTGTAAAAATAGATATTGCCATCTGGCTTCTATATGCAAGGTTCTCCTTATATGTAGCTGAAATAACTGCTTTAAAAATTGGGGGAGTATCACTTCTTCTTGAAACTATGCCATCCATTAGTAAATCCTTAAAAATAGTATTATTAACACATGAACATACAAACCATAATTTTCAACTATACCCATTATATTTGTTTTCTGTGTAGTTATCAACATATTCTTTAGTGCTTTTGTGATGTAACGCCAATATAAAGTTAGTACAAACTATCCTTAACACATAAACTAAGGACTAAACCAATAAATGATTTAGTCCTTTATATTAAGGCCTTAATGAGGCCAATAGTTAATCATATACTCTTAAAAACGTCATTTTGAATATGTAACACGATTCAATCAACGTCGTTGGTTGAATCATATGCTTCTAAGGCGCATTAATCTATAGGCAGGATATGAACCTATTCCTAATTCGGTGTTTGAAATCAAGCTCCCAAAGCCCCATGATGAATATAATTGAAGGTTGTACATTGGGGGCTTTGAGATAAAATATTTAATCGTCTTTCATAGTTAAAAAGTTGGAACAGTAATGTCGTTACCATGTTGTTCGTTTATTGAATATCTATTTCTACTTTTCTTTTCTTCTCTGGTTTGGCTTTTGGCAAATTCAAAGTTAGAATACCATCTTTGTATGCAGCTTTAATTTTATCTTGATCTACATTGTCCAGGTAAAAAGATCTGCTGTAGTTGCCACAGAATCTTTCCCGTCTTACGTAATTTTCATTTTCTTCGTTCACTTCGTTTTTTTGATCCACTGAGATTGTTAAGTAACCATCGTTTACCTCAACATTGATGTTATTTTTGTCAACTCCCGGCATCTCTGCATCAATAATCCATTCTTTTTCTGTCTCGCGAATATCTGCCTTCACTGGAGATTGCCATCTTGTGAAAAACTCGTCGTTGAAAAAGTCGTCAAATAGTTTGTTAATCCCAAAATAGTCATTCCTTCTTAGTAAGTTATCATTTCTTCTTGAAAACGGTACTAATCCAAACATATAAAACACCTCCAAATAAATATCAGTAAGTTTAAGTTATTTATTAACTTTGACTTTCTTTGACCTTATGAGTATATTATATAGACGTATGCCATAAATTGCAATACTTGATTTTGACTATCTTTGACTATTGGTGTGGATAGATTCAATTTATCTTTCAAATCCTCTCAATTACTCGCTATTTTTTATTTTTACGTCCTATTTCGTTTTTGGAAATCCTATTACTTATCGCTCCACTTAACCTAATCTTATTAACTTTCTTTGACTTTACTTTTCGTTTTGTATTGTTTATAACTCACTACAGCTTTCTAAATTTATCAATATTGAATGGAATCATATGTCGTATATCCTTAAGTTCGAAAACCCCCATTAATATAAGCATGCCTATCATTAATAAGGCAGTTAACCCTCCGGAAAACATTAACTGAATAAATTGTGATTGAATAACCGATGCAACTACCATTTTTATAAAGCGTGCAGCAATAATTCCCGAAATTGAAGCAACAAGAGGTTTTACAATCCATTCCCCTACATTTATAGATATACCAGTGGTTTTGGTGGCTACTCTCAAGTTTAGGATGGAACCAAGAAAGTGACCTGTTGCAAGAGCAATTATGTATGCATTAAGCCCATAATATGGTATACCAAACCACACAACACCAAGTCTTAATATGCTTGTTATCATCGAATGCATTAACGTTTTTTTCTCTTTACCAAGACCATTTAAAATCCCTAGAAGTGTTTGCTGAAGGTAGAAAAATACACCTGTGAATGATAGTAAATATAGCATATGCCCTACATTTTGACCTGGGTATATCAGATTGGATATTTCATTTGCAAAACTCATAAAAAGACTCGAAAACCAAAAACCTAATACAAGGGTAAGGCGTATCGACCTTGAAATTTGCCTGTTGGCCATATTCATCCTTTTCATTGCAGTTGCTTCAGCTATTACTGGCACAAGTGCTGTAGCTATGGCCCCTGTCAGCATTGATGGAAAAGATATTATTGGTGACGCCATTCCTGTAAATTTGCCATATTGGGTAAGGGCTTCGGTTGAAGATAAACCATGAATTAATAAACGTTGAGGTATCAGTAAAAACTCTACTGTTCCAAGTAAAGACAATATCAAACGGTTGGCAGTTATGGGTAAAGAAATACCTAGAACCGACTTACCGATGTCCCTTTTCCTCATAATTTTCTGATTGGTAGATGGTTTATCGGGTTTTCTAACTCTAAAAGCAATCAATACTGTGAGCACATTCGCAATCTCGCCAACTATTAGACCTATCGTTGCAAACAAACATTTTCTTGTCATATCGCCATGAATAAAAAGGTCTGCAAGCAGATAAACAGCCAGTAATTTTACCACCTGTTCAGCTACTTGGGATATTGCATTTGGTACTACCTCCTGCTTTCCGTAGAAGTATCCTTTAATGGTTGTGATAGCGGCTATAAAAGGAATTGCTGGCAATAGATATAATAGTGAAGTTTTTGTCCGTGTATCACCTACTAGAACACCGACTACAAAGTCAAGATTTAATAACAATACAGTAACAATTATTGCTCCTGCAATAAATATAGTTACACCAGATACAACCGCTATTCTTACACAGTTTTTATTGTTTCCCTTTGCTGTTTCTTCTGCTACAAGTCTTGAAATAGCAATACCTACGCCTGCTGTTAAGCCCAGCAAAATAAGCCCGTATATGGGCAGTACCAATTGATACAAACCCATACCTTCTGCTCCGATAGTATTTGCCAAGAAAATTCTATAAGCAAAACCTAGAATCTTAACAATAAAACCTGCAATGGTTAAAATGAAAGCATTCTTTTTTAATGATTTTTTTCTCATATGACCCCTTTTATGACCGCAAGTGCAAAATGCAGTTACATATTTGACAGTTTGTTTAATTAAAATATATGGGCTTTAGGGGGATATCATGCGAGAAAATAAAAAAGTAGTTTCATTTGTACTAATGATTAGTTGTTTCTTATTGTAATTGCTTTTTATACATTTCGTTGCTTATTTGATCCACATCCTCAATCTCTCGAATAGATCTGTCATTTTCTGCAGCATCTTGGCGATTACCAAGCGGTGCGCCCACTTGAGGAGAATCAGAAGAACCAAAGGACAAAACCTCTTCAAGAGCTTGCTCTCCATCATACGGTTCGTCACCATTCAAATCATGAATGTAATCGCCTCGCATCTCCTTCTCAAGCACATCCTCTTCCACAGGGCGATGTTTTGACTTACACTGCTTATCAATAGATTTCTCGTACTCTTGTAACCTTTCACATTCTATACAATTTTTTGCATGGGGAAGAACCTCCAAACGCTCGGGCTCAATTAACTTACTGCAAGTTTCACACAAACCATATGTGTTGGATTCTATTTTTTCTAAAGCACTGTCTATTTCCCTAATTGCAAATTCCCGATTAAACTTTAGTGCTGCTAGCTGTTCTGCGTCAAATAGTTCAGTAGCAACCTCTGATGGGTGATTATCATAACGTGAAAGTTCTGAATCTTCTAATACACCATACTCTTCAGATATTCCACGGGACATATCTTCCATGACCTCCCTGTGGTGTTCTCTATGTTGTTGTAATAGATGTTTATAATGTTTACTCTGATTCTTGTTCATTTTAACCTCCAAAATCTTGTTTTTGTCCGGGTTAAGCGCATTTGAGTAATTTGTCAACATTTTAATTAGTTTCTACTCAAATTTTATTATTTCCTAAATTGATGGTTTAAATGAATGAATCTTAGCGACTTCAAAATATACTAATTGAATATTTTTTCAGACTTGTTAAATGGTAGAACCAACCATATAATATTAATATAGTGGCTAGTTCATAGTATAATTAAATATAGTATGAATTTTGAATGGTATAATAAGCATCTCAATTAAGGTTATTACATGCCTGCTGCGGAATTTAGCCGCGTACAATCTTTTTTGCTAATGCAAAAATAGATATGAAAGATTATATCATGAACTCATGCTAACTTAAGATATTATCTTACTATCATATAATTTATAGAGAGGTATGGACCTATGAAATATTTAGTTAGGCAAAAAGTTTTCTCATTCAGGGATAGTTTTACTATTAAAAACGAGTTTGGCGATGATTGTTTTAGAGTTTATGGTAGAATCTTTTCATTTGGTAAAAAATTAACTCTTACGGACTTGCAGGATAGAGAGTTATACTATATTGAACAGCGCTTGTTTAGGTTTCTACCGGAATACACTATTTATCAAAATGGTATTCCGATAGCTCATGTAAAAAAGAATTTGAGATTATTTAGACCCAGCTTTGATATTACAAGCGACTATGGCAATTTTAACATTGATGGTAATTTTTTTGCATATGATTTTAGTATCTTCAAAAATGGGGCACCAGTTGCAATTATATCAAAAAAATGGTTTTCATTTTCAGATACTTACGGTGTTTCAATAAATGACAACGAAGATGCTGCATTTATACTTGCTTTAGTTATAGTACTTGACCAAGTATACCATGATGGAGATAAATAGGCGGCTATATGGTCCATTGGTCATGCACAATACCAGTCAAATACCAATGGCCATCGTTTTGTTCGAATACAAGTTTTAGGCTTTCCCAATCCATTCCTTCATAGTTAGGATCAAAGCCTCTAAAATGGTATTCAAGCACATGTGCATCAGTATAAGCTTCAAACACATTGTTTATTGTATTTCCACGTTGAGAATATTGATCATAGAGCACTTCATCAGCGTTAATAAAATCCTGATTATAGACAAACTTCTCAAGGTATTCTCCAAATGTTAGTTCTATAGGTTCGCCTATACCGTCGTATGCTCCCCATATATATAGTTTCTCACTGTCAAGAGATGTCTTTATCTGTTCTGCACTTAGAATTATATCCTTTTCAACCTCTACATAGGTATAGGGTGAAAAACGTACACCTTTATCGGGGTGAATTAAAGATGAGAGAGCTTCCATGTCTTTTTCTTTTAGAGCCGTGAGTACTTTATTTCCCAATCCATAAATCTCCTTTTCAGTTGTCTCTGCTTTACTGTCAGCTGTCTTTATAAAACTATCATTTCTTTCAAAGGGCTCATCAAATATCATATGGCTGTAAACTTCCCTTTTTTCCCCTTCTATCAGAAACTGCACCTTTTTGATCTCTGAAAGCTCGGTTAACGAATTAACAATGGAATTTATTAATACTGTTTCAAATGCAGTGCCTCCAGGGTTGTTGTCCACAAATTCTTTAGATAGATCTAAATAACAAATACTCTCTTTTACCTCCACAGAAAGAAGCTTTGTACCCTGTGGTATGGTGGAATCTTGGCTTGTCCCCTTAGGGCCTTTTTGAAGCTCTTTAAAGATTACCTCTTCAAGCTTCTCATCCTTATCAATTTCTACTTGACGTTGAATAGGAACGACACCGTCCACATTCGAATTTGGAAAATACAATGTTAAACTTACAGTTCTCTTTTGCTCAGGAGCAGTAGTTACTGTAGGCTGCTCTGTTACCTGAGTATTTTGTGTACTGTCGGGCGCTTTCGTTATAGGTGCATTTTGAGTATTATCGGGTTTTTTTATTAAATTGCTTTGTATTGAATCAAATCTAGTTCCGATGTAAAAAGCAACTCCCATAAGTATGCATACAATAATTGTTGATAGTACAGGTTTTAAGCTGCTTTTTTTCTGAGATTTTCTGTTTTTAGCTTTATTTGAATATTTCTTTTTACTCATCGATTTTTCAACCCTTTCGGACTATTTTGTCATATTTAAATTCTACGAAAATATATCATGATTATATATGTAAGTATACCAACTAATATTATACTCCAACATTTATCAATGCTACATCTAAATAACGCTTTAAGCCTATTAAGAAATGTTGCATTGTACAACAAAAATTAGCTCGAAATTAACTTAGTTCGAAAGTTTCGCTTTACCTAAAGGTTATGTTCGTAAAAGCCTTAATGCAGAAGTAAATATTAAATTGCCATACATAATAAAAGAAAAATCCCTAAAAGCTCATTCTTTTAGGGGTTTTCCTTTGGCGCGCCCGGCAGAGATCGAATCCACAACCTTCTGGTCCGTAGCCAGACGCTCTATCCAATTGAGCTACGGGCGCATAATTATTATCTGATTTAATGTGCAATATATATAATAATATAAACCAATAAAAAAATCAACCTGATTCTTGAATTTGAGGTTTTCCAATTACTTGTTGTTAATTGTAAAACTAAATTAGACCCCTTTTTGTTTTTTAAGTCTATTTGTCTTACGGTTTATGATATTGCGCCTTTACATTTCTGTAAAGAAAAAATATAATAAATAATATATAGGGAAATATAATATATAATAGTAGAGTGTTTTAGTGGAGGTTTATAATGCACATTTCCGGTATAACATATGTAAAACGAAAAAAAAGATGGCTCCCTAAATTAATTTACACAATATTAATTATATTGGTTATTATAGCTATAGTCATTCTATGTTTATTATTATTTACAAATATACAGATCCCCTACATAAGTGAATGGTTAGAATCATAAAGCCACAGGCTTGCTGCGGCTTTTATGATTACAGTAATTGTCTCTTATTTAAAATAATGACCAATAACAAAGATATACCAATAGATCCAGTTAGGATGTAAAGCCAACTAAGTGGGCTACTGGCAAAAGGCAAATGTACATTCATACCGTAAAAGCTAAAAACAATTGTCGGCACTGAAAGTACTATTGTAACAGATGTTAAAAACTTCATAACATTATTAAGATTATTGGAAATTACAGACGAAAACGCATCCATCATTCCGTTCATTATTGTTGTGTATATGTTTGCCATCTCAATTGCTTGTTTATTCTCAATAATAGCATCTTCCAATATATCCTGGTCTTCCTCATATAGCTTAATATACCGTCCTCGTAATAGCCTCTCTAAAACCACCTCATTTGATTTTAACGAGGTAGCAAAAAATATAAGACTTTTTTCAAGCTCCAATAGTTTAAAAAGCTCCTTGTTGCGCATTGATTTATGCAAACTGCTTTCAAGATATTCGGTCTTTTTATCTATATGCCTCAAATATTTTAGATAATCCTTCGCATTGTTAAGCAATACTTGGAGTATAAACCTTGTTTTTTTATGGGTGAACATGGTTTTGATCTTATTATCAATAAAAGGCTTAAAAACCTGTGCTTCATATACGCATATTGTAATCAAGTAATCATCTCTTACAACAAGAAGACCTAAAGGTATGGTTTCAAATCTTAAAGTCTGCTCATCCTCATATGTAAACGGAATGTCTACAATGATTATGGTTTGATCTTCGTCAACATCAATTCTTGCTTTTTCTTCTTCATCAAGAGGATCTCTCAAAAGCTTTGGCTCCACATCTAAAGCCTCTTGAACCATTCTTAATTCTTCTTCTGTGGGCGCAGTAATGTTCACCCAGCACCCCTTTTCAAAATTGTCTATTCTAACAAGCTCACCAGTGTCCTTGGTTTTAAAAATCTCAACCATCTAAATCACCTGCTTTCTATAAAATCACCTCACTATAATAATGACCTAAAGCTACACCGCAATAGCCTTCAATAACAAACATTTAAGCATCGATAATCTCAATTGCATATGGTTTTAAAGTTATGTTAATGCTTTCTCCTTTTGAATTCTTTACTATTGTTGTTTCGGAATCTGAGCCATTGTTTATTACAACAAGTTTATTGCTTGCAGGAAAATATGCACATTCGGTTTTAACATTATCAGTAGTCCAGCAGTCAAGCTCTTTTTCAGCACCCGACGCCCAAAGGATGGCTCTAAATAACATTCTTGTATTTTCAGGGCTGAATTTAAAACCTGAGGCATAAACACCTCTACCATTGACAAATTCTCTTGCTGCAACCCTTATACTTCCACATTCATGGGCTAATACATCTGTTTTTCCATCTATCACATAAATATTATCAATATCTGTTCCGAAATCCAGAGTTTCTGTTGTATCCTCCATAATAAAGTGAGAGGTACATGGTTGGTAATTGTATTTATTCTTAGAAAGTGTACGTCCTGTTTCTCTGTCTACACCCAGTATATGCGATAGCTGGAAATATTGACTGCTATAAATAGTTGCTGAAGGCTCTTCTATTCCAATAAATCCACCACCTTGTGCAACCCATTCGGTTATCGCAGAAACCACTGACGGATCCTTCCAATTGTCACCACCGCTCCACGCACTATCTAAAATACCACAGTTTATAATAACTTTAACATCCTCTGGAATACCGTTTGCTCTTATGCCGTCAAAACTAATATATTCAACGTCAAGCGGGAGTCCTGCCAAGGCTTCATTCACATGGTTCAAAGCCACTTCAGGATGCTCATGCATATGTCCGCTACAAATCCATGAGCGAAGATTACCCCAGCAGGTTAGCACTGCTACCTTACCTGGCACTGTATATGGTTTATCATTATCGTGTAATCCACGTAACATCCTAAATTCATTGGCGAGCTCTTCAATATAATCAACAAAATCAGGAAAGTCCTCAACCAAATGTAAGTAGCCACCAAGACCTATCCTTTGTACTGGGGCACGAAGAAGCGCTCGACGTATTTTCATCCAAAAGTCCTTTGCATCTTTTGTTGGATTTCCGCCGGCTTTAAATGTAGGCTCACCTGATAGACCTGTTGGGAAAAGATATGGATGAAGACGCAATTCATGAGTTTCAACACCTTTAACTCCAGCACATTTTCTTGCTTCAAAAGCATTGAACACACACTTAATAATTCCATCAAAATTGAAGTCCTTAAAACGAGGACTATATGGCTCTATACCAACCCAATGGTCATCATAGAAAACATAGGCTTTCTTTCCATATTTGTGGACTAGGTCCACTAGTTCGCCCCCAAATGTTGTTACGAATTTATTTACATAATCCATCCACGCCCGTATCTTTTCAGATGGAACGTTATGTGTATTATTCAATAGACCATTATTAATAAAGTCTTCGGATGTGATCTTAATACCCGTTTCTTTTTCAAATTGAGTTATAGCATATGGACTAACAGAAAAATCATATGATGCCCAATCGGAATATCTATGCTTTAAATTAGGATCATCACCCCACAGCCAACAAAAATTATAAAACATAGAAGTAAATCTAACTACATTTGTATGGGGATGATCTTGTAACCATTTATCCAGATAACTCAGCATGAAATCTTGTGTTTCTGGATAAATAGGATCAATGGGCATGAGATGCTCCCTATCACCCCAGTTGTTTGTTATATGATTATACATGGAAATGGCTTCCCAAATCCTGTAGGCAAGAAAATTCACTGTATATTTATGCCATTTTGTCGTATTTATAATGGTGACAGTACCAGCCTCTTTATCAAACTCCCAGTTTTCTTCACTAATCTCTTGCCCGGTTGTTCTGTCAAAAACTTGCCACCATTTTTTGGGGTCATCATTGAAATTAACTTCGAATTGTTCCCTAAAATACCCCTTCAGCAAGTCTATTATAAGTACATTTTCTGTTGCAACAACAGGATCAGACATAAGAAAATTTTGCTGAAGCTTGTCCCGGTTAGCTTTTGCCCAGCTATTATCCGACCTAACAAGGCACAAAGTAGAGTAAATGTCATAATCAGATGATAGGATTTTCTCTGACAGAGCTGTTCCATCACTGTCTCTTATAACATCTGCTCCCCACTTTTGAGCTAACTCTAAAGTTAAGTCTTCGTAACCAGCTTCTCCTGGTAGAGTAAAAAAGCCTTTAGTTTTATTTCTCATGCTATACCTCCATTAAATAGTTATTTAGCTCGGATCCACACTATCATTTCTCCCTCACCACGATTACCCCATAGATAATACGGTATTGCTTTTATCGTGACTGGAGTGATTTTTATATTATTATATGGTCTGTAAAGTGCTTCATCACATCCACCTTCTACATTTCTCGTTCCTTGAGCAGTTACTATCACTTTGGCCTCGGGTAGAGTCTCGCAGCTTTGGATATTAATTTCTTTGTCTAAACAAAGGGTAATGGATGGAAGATTTGGACCATTATCAACTTCCTCGAGACAATAAACAATAGGACCGCGCATAATGCAAACTTTGCCTGCATTCTCCCTAACCTTAGGGTGCGATACCATTAGTTCGACGGGCATATCCATACTTAATACAATGTTATCATTATCGTTCCATGTTCTGTTTAAAATGGCATACCCATTTTTAACGTCAAATTCTATCTTTTGTCCACAAACATATATTTCATACTTCCTACACCATGACGGGATGCGTAGTGCCAGTTTGAAATTCGTTGGTTTATCCACCGATACATTAAAACTTACATCACCATGGTATGGATAGTTTGATTCTTGGCTAATCGAAACCCTTTGGTTGTTAATCGCTGCTTCAACATGTCCTGATATATATAAATGAGTATATATAGTATCCGCATCTGTCGAATAAATATAGTCACCTAAAGAAGCAATAAGTCGAGCAATATTTGGCGGACAACATGCGCAACCAAACCATTTTTGACGTACAGCCTTAACATGTTGTTTTCCGGGATCTTTTTCTGAGGCTTCAGGCCATACTTCAAGTGGGTTTACATAAAAGAACTCTTTACCCCTTCTTGACATTGAGCCCGGCAATAGGTTATAAAGTATTTTTTCGATGACATCTCCATATTCATTTGAAAGATTCATTTTCTGCATGCGATTTGCAAAGAAAATCAGTCCTATCGAGGCGCAAGTCTCTGCATAAACAGTATCGTTGGGAAGATCATAGTCAAAGGTGAAAGCTTCACCATGATAAGTTGCGCCTATGCCTCCCGTTATATACATTTGTCGCTGTGTGATATCTGTCCAGATCCTTGTACATGCTTCAGCAAGTTCTTTATCCTTGGTTTCATATGCTATATCTGCCATTGCTGTATACATATAAACTGCACGGACAGAGTGCCCTACAGCTGTATCTTGTTGACGGACAGGTTTGTGAGCCTGATTGTATGGAAGGTGTGGCGCAGGTGCAACCCTCTTCTCCCAATGGGATATTCTTCCCCGTATTTTGTCCCATTCATATATGAAATAGTTTGGCTCCTTACCTCTTTCATTTATGAAAAACTCACTTAACTTTAAATATCTAATATTCCCCGTGGCTTTATACAATTTCACAAGAGCAAGCTCTATTTCTTGGTGCCCCGGATAACCTTTTATCTTTCCATCTTCTGGACCAAAAATAGAGTCTATGAGATCTACAAAGCGGCATACGATTTTTAGCAGTTTATCCTTTCCGGTTGCCTCATAGTACGCTACAGCAGCCTCTATCATATGCCCTGCGCAATACAGTTCGTGACATTCACATAGGTTTGACCAACGCTCTTCATGCTTGTTTATTATAAAATATGTATCTAAGTAACCATCTGGACATTGTGCTTCTTCGATTAAATCGATCATTGCGTCCGCTGTTTTTTCCAGCTCAGGATCGGGATGGGTCATTAAACTGTGCCCCACGGCCTCGAGCCATTTGGCGATATCACTGTCCTGAAACACAAAGCCGTAAAACTCTCCTTCCTCGATACCTGCAGCTATCCTAAAATTTTTTACAGCATGGCTGGGTTCTGCATTTGGAATTCTGTCGTTCAGGGCATCCCATTGATAGGGAATAATTGTATCTTTAACAAGCTTAGTATAATACTCAAAAAAATCATCAGTTATAATTACATTTTTCTTTGATACATGTTCCATAATGCTCATTGCATGAACCTCCATAAACTATTACAATTTATCCAACTTGAAATTTTTCTACTGCGCTGAACGTGCTTTGAATGTATATAATAAGAATACTATAAAAAGAAAACGTTGTCATTAGGGTTTTTCACTTATAATTTAGAATAGATAACATTCGTAGATAAGATTAATGAAAAAAAGTGCTATACCCATCCATACAAGTGTGTATAGCACTTTAACTATTCATTTAATCTTTATGAGTAAACTAGTGTGATTCTTGCAATTACAGGTATTTTTTAAGTGTTGCTCTTATTGCACCTGGCCCTTTTAATAGCTCTTCAAAATAACCAAGAACTTTATCTGCTAACCCTACCTCATATAAGTCCACTCCGAATATTGATTCATCAGATAGTAATGGTTTTAATTTCTCATCGAAAGGACCCTTATCACCAAGGTTAATACCATCAACAATCTTCATAAGATGGTCATTAAGTGGATCTGGGCTTATTTCGAAAGAATTACCATTATCGTCAATAGCCAAGAGATACCTCAGCCAACCTGCGAAAACAAGTGGTATTACTTTCAAGTCAGTTACATTTAGGTCATCTCTCTTTTGATATGCTTTTATTGTCTCTCCAAATCTTATAGCAAGCTTTTGGGATGTATCTGTTGCAATTCTCTGTGGTGTATCAGGAACAAAAGGATTTGGTAATCTTACTTCAAGCACTTCCTGTAAGAAGGCTTTCGGATCGATAATACCAGGATTGATTACAACAGGAAGTCCTTCCTCGTAACCAATTATCTCAACCATTTTCTTAAGTTGCTCATCCTTCATTTCCTCATAAATAGCAGTATATCCTAAGAGGCATCCATATATAGCCAATGCTGTATGGAGAGGATTAAGACAAGTACAAACCTTCATTTTTTCAACCTTGTCAACAGTTTCCCTGTCCGTAAATATAACACCGCCTTCTTCAAGTGGGGGTCTGCCATTAGGGAATAAGTTTTCTATAACAAGATATTCAGGCTCTTCAGCATTTACAAAAGGAGCTATATATGTGTTCTTTGTGGTTGTAATAATGTCCATACTTTCAACACGGCTTTTTTCAAGCATATCTTTTACGCCCAAATCAGGCCTTGGTGTAATTTTGTCTATCATGCTCCATGGGAAGGAAACTTTTTTGGGATCCTCAATGTAATCTACAAAGCCATTGTCTACAGAACCGTTTTTAGCCCACTCTTTAGCAAATGTACTTACTGCTTCATGAAGTATTGAACCGTTATGCGAACAGTTGTCCATACTTACTAAAGCTACTGGATATTTTCCACTTTTATACCTCTCAAAACATAATGAAGAAAGCTTACCAATAAAGCTCTTTGGTGATCGTGTGCCTGTTTTAAAGTCATCGGCTACATCTCCATAATATTCACCCTTGGCATTTTTTAAACTATAGCCTTTCTCGGTAATGGTAAAGCTGACCATTTGCAAGGACGGGTTTGAGAATATGTCTTTTAGTGCTTGCCAATTGTTTTCATCTGTCGCGTCGGCTGTAAGCGCTTCCACAACAGAGCCTATTACTTTTTTATTCATGTTTCCATCAGGCTTTAACACAACAAGGACACTAAGATTGTCGTGAGGTTCATATATCTTGTCGATTATTTCAAAGTCATAACCTTCACAAACAATTATGCCTTTATCGGTCTTACCTTCATTCAACAGCTTTTGTTGTACTGCTGCGGTAAACCCTCTAAAAATATTACCTGCACCAAAATGCACCCATGTTGGATTTTTTAGGGTATTGGCTTTAATTTGCTCACGATCATAATCAGGCAACTCAAAACCAGCCTCTAGCCAAGGTTCTCTGTTTTTTAGCCCTAAATCATTTAATACCATTTATTCCACTCCCTCGTATAATAATTTGTTAATATATAGGCATTTTAATAAAAATTAAAAGAACACAGATATATTTCATAAATTTTACTTACAATAATATTACCATGCAATAATACGCCATTCAAGCAAAAAGAGCCACTTCTACGTTTTATAATTCTGATGTTATTACAATGTTTACAGGTTCTCTATTACAGTATTACTTTACATCGTTTACCGTTAAGTTCTATGCTATCAGGGGTAACATCACTTTTATAAGCCAAAATCGCAACGCCCTGACTTTTTGCGTACCTTAATACATCTCCAAACTCTTTATGTGTTTTGTCATTTGGAGTAAAGTACTTAACATTATTCATTTGAATAATAAAGACTATATATGCATTAAAACCATCTTTTTTTGCATTTACCAGTTCATATATATGTTTAACTCCCCTGGTTGTAGGAGCATCCGGGAACCTTACTACTCCATTTTCCTCAAGAGTTACGCCCTTAATTTCTATATAGGCTTTGGTGTTTCCACTTTCGATATAAAAATCAAATCTTGAAGAACCATATCTACTCTCAGACTTTATATGATTAATTTTTTCTACTCCCGGTAATAATATTCTGCCACTACTAAGTGCTTCATGAAACACTTTATTAGGAATTTGTGAATCGATATTAATAATTTGATTACCTTTCTTAACGGAAATCAATGAACAACTGGTTTTTCTCTTAGGATTACTACTTTTTTCTAAATATACTAAAGCCTTTTCTGTAAGTAACTCCTTAAGTCTTCCTGTATTTCTTACATGACAAATGGTTTTTTCACCGTCTATCAAAACCTCTGCTATAAACCTGTTTGGTCTTCTAATAAATTCTCCTGCACAAATATTTGAGTATTTCAGCTCTCTGTACCCCTTTCAACTAACCCTCAATTATCTTTACATAAAAAGTCCTGTTTCTTGGACCGTCAAATTCACAAAAATATACACTTTGCCATGTGCCCAATACAAGCTTCTCGTTTTCAATAATTACAGTTACGCTACTTCCCATTAAACTTGATTTCACATGAGCTGTGGTATTCCCTTCAAAATGTCTAAACTCAGGTCGATTAGGTATTGTCTTTTTAAAAGCAAAAAGCATATCGGATACAACATCGGGATCTGCATTTTCATTAATAGTCATACCTGCGGTTGTGTGCGGACAAAAAATCACGCATATACCATTGTCAACTTCACTTTTTCTCACAGACTCATTTACTTGTGCAGTTACATCGTAGAAGCCTTCTGTGCCAGTTCTTAGATTATATTTATATAACATTTGTGATTTTCCTTTCTAATTTACTGTTTCTTTTCTCTGAAAGTTTGATTTATTTAAACTCTGAACTTTCTGCGTAAAATTAAACTACTTTTTTCTCCCTAATATCATTTCAGATGTTACCTTTATATACATATTTGAGGTTAGCCCTTGCGACATCGGCTAGTTTATGGATTTTTTCAACAGGGGTTGGGCTTTTATGCGTCATACGCCAACTCGGAAAAAACCTGCTTATATGAAGAGGTATATTAGGATCTATAGAAGCAAGCCATGTTGACAACTGCTCCATTTCTCTCTCAGAATCATTCTCATCTGGAATAATTAATGTTGTAACCTCTATATGGCACTGCTTTGCAGCGTTAGAAATTGTTGTTTTAACAGTTTCTAAATCGCCTCGCATTTGTTGGTAGAACTCATTTGTAAATGCCTTTAGATCTATGTTCATCGCATCTATTAAAGGAAGGAGCTCCAATAAAGGTTCCTCGCATATATATCCGTTTGTAACAACCACATTTTTGAGCCCATTCTGCCTTGCAAGTTTAGCACAATCCCTAACGTATTCATAGCTAATCAGTGGCTCATTATAAGTATATGCTATCCCTATATTACCCCTTGATTTTAAGTTTTCGGCCAACTCAACCAGTTTTTCGGGCAAGACTATTTCTGTATTTGCCCTCTCACCATTTATCATTGATATTCCACTATTTTGGCAGTGAAGGCATCTTAAATTACACCCGTAACTACCCACTGATAATATTAAACTACCTGCATAAAAATGATTCAGCGGTTTTTTCTCAATTGGATCCAGAGCAATTGAAGTAAGCTTTCCATAGCTCTCACATATTATTTCCCCGTCAATATTTGTTCGTGCTTGGCAAAAACCCAGCTTTCCTTCCTCAATAGAACAGTGGTGGGGACAAATATTACACACTATCTTCATTTGTGACGCACCACCTCAAATCTTTGTAATTTATATTGCTCTTTTGGTCGAATCCCAGCTTTCTCTAACGCAATAGATACCTGTTGCTCAGGTGTATCCACACCATCGAGATTAGGAAGAAGTAATCCCCTACGAAAACCACTTGATACAATTACTCCATATTTTTTTACATCCAACTCTTCTATGGATGAAATATCTTCAGGTTCTGAAAGAACATCAACACTATAAACAATTTCGTCCAACTCTGCTTTATTAACAGGCGCAAACCTTGGGTCCTCTGTACCAGCGCTTACAGCATTACGTAATATTTCCATTGCAACACTATTAGTAACTGGACTTATTGTACCAATACAACCCCTTAGCTGACCGTGTTTTTTTAAGGAAACAAAAACACCAGCTTTTCTTCTTGTCATGTCATCTGGAAGGTCATCTGGAATTGGCGCATATTCTCCTTTTCTTACATATGTCTCAAGAGAAAGCCGTGCCAATTTCACATAGGGGCTTTCATTAAGTTTTAATTTGTCTATTTTCTTCTGCTGCTCTTTCTTAAAGATAATGTCAAACTGACGATTCTCGTCATTGCCTTTTATGTCAAATGCAGCTACTGCATAACCTACACCGAAAGTACCTTCATATGACAGTAGTTTGGAGTCAACAGCCTTTCCATCCAGTGCACCTGCCATGATTATGAAGGATTTGAGACCACATTCTGCTGCAGCTTCACAAAAGGATGGATCAAAATTTAAAAATGCAAGAAAGTCTGCATTGGTCATTGCTTCTGTAACTTGTTTATCAAACTCAGGGCCTTCTTTAGTAAACCCATATGGTCCTTCATGTAGCAGTTTATGAGAAAGATCTCCACTAGCAATAAAAACAACCTTACGCCCAAGTTCATTAACGGTTCTTGTAATAACTTTTCCAAGCCTGTAGTGTTCTAGGTTGCTTAATCCTGACAAACCTATTCTTACTACTTTATAATCTCTATAATACTTATTAATAAAATATAATGGGATAAATGTCCCATGATCCAGGCTTGCATCTCTTTCGCCTAAAGTTCCCGCTGGAATATCTTCTTTGAACGTTTCATCTGACAATGCCTTAACTAATTCATGGTCATATTCAACTTCAATGGACATTTTGTTAACTCCGAAATGGCGCATATCTCCTTTCGCCTGTGTGCCAGGAGATATGTGGAAGTAGTCAGAATACATAGTAGTGTGAGGTGATGTAATAATAATGGTGTCAGGTTCGATTTGTGATATTCTTTTTGCAACTTCAATATATGCATTGGTTGTCTTTTGAATTTTCATCTCCTCACCACGACCTACTTCGGGTAAAATTATGGGTGGATGAGGAACAATATAAGCAGCTTCTAAAAACATATTCTCCCTCCTTTTCGTATTTTTTATTTTGACTTGCTTATCCTTTTGAAATTAGTATTCCAAGTTTGCTTTTTTTCTCTGGTTTTACTCTTGAAATACTGTTTTCAGTTTGCTTTTCTTTCTTTGTTTTACTGTTGAGATACTATTCAAAATTTACATTTTTTCATTATTTGATACTATTATTCTAAAATAGAATCCATTAAGATACAAGCACACTCTTAAGATACAGGCATACTTGTAAGATTTAAGCAAGACTTTATGGCCACGTCTTGCAAACTCGTAAAACCGAAAGAATTGCGAAGGAATATTGAGGGAATGCAAGCTGAGTTGTGAAAATAACATGCTAAAAAAGTGACGGGTTACAGCTAAACTGTGTCCCGTCACTTTGATTTGGGTTATAAAGTAATAGTCTTTATGAAAATTATTGTCTTGAAAAATGATTTACAGAATCATCTATCATTACTCTTTGCTCTTTACTCTTTTTTGAATTTCTTCGTCAATTGCTGCTGCAGCTTCTTTTCCAGCGCCCATTGCGAGAATAACTGTTGCTGCACCTGTTACAGCATCTCCTCCTGCATAAACACTGTCCTTGCTTGTCTTTCCTGTCTTCTCTTCTACAATAATGCCTCCCCAGTTTTCAGTTTCTAGGCCCTTTGTTGTAGCTTTTATCAAAGGGTTGGGGGATGTTCCAATAGCCATAATAACACTATCAACATCTATAACGAACTCGGAGTTTTCCTTTTCAATTGGTCTTCTTCTTCCTGAAGAATCAGGTTCTCCCAGCTCCATTTCCACGCATTTAATACCTTTTACAAACTTATTTTCATCGGGTAATATTTCAACAGGATTTGTCAGAAGCTTAAAGATTATACCCTCTTCTTTAGCGTGTTCTACTTCCTCAAGTCTTGCAGGAAGTTCTGCTTCTGAACGTCGATATACAATATAAACCTTCTCTGCACCAAGTCTTAGTGCACTTCTGGCTGCGTCCATTGCAACATTACCGCCACCTACAACCGCGACTTTTTTAGCACGCTGTATAGGTGTTGAAGCGTCTTTCTTATATGCTTTCATTAAGTTGACCCTTGTTAAAAACTCGTTAGCTGAATAAACGCCTTTCAAGTTTTCTCCTGGAATATTCATAAATCTGGGTAAACCAGCGCCTGTTCCGATAAATACTGCTTCAAATCCTCTTTCTTCTAACAACTCGTCAATTGATAAAACCCTACCGATAACCATGTTTGTCTCTATCTTCACACCAAGAGCTTTCAATGTATCGATTTCTTTTTGTACAACAGATATTGGCAAACGAAATTCGGGTATACCGTATACCAATACTCCACCTGCTTCGTGAAGTGCTTCAAACACAGTAACATCATAACCCTTTTTTGCTAAATCACCTGCGCATGTTAGACCTGCAGGACCTGCTCCAATAACTGCAACTTTGTGTCCATTTGACTTTGGCTTTTCTACTTTAGTGTCGCTATGCTTGAAATGCCAGTCAGCTACAAATCTTTCTAATCTGCCAATACCAACAGGCTCACCCTTAATTCCTCTTACACATTTTTCTTCACATTGTGTTTCCTGTGGACAGACTCTACCACATACTGCTGGCAAAGAGCTCGATCTCGTAATTATTTGATAAGCTTCCTCAAAATCTCTATCAATTACCTTCTGAATAAATTCCGGTATCTCTATTCTAACTGGACAACCAGCTATACAAGGTTTATGTTTACAATCTAAACAACGCTTAGCTTCATCAACAGCCTGCTCTTCGGTATAACCTGTTGCAACCTCTAAGAAGTTTTTCTTCCTAACTTCTGGCTCTTGTGAAGGCATCTTATTCTTTTCTAATGACATATTACGACGCATCAGTTACTGCACCTCCAAATCATACAATCTACAATTTTCTTCTCTCTTCTCTATTTCAAAATCTTCATACATTCGTGAACGTTCCATCGCCTCATCAAAGTCTACTTCATGTCCATCAAAATCTGGTCCATCGACACATGCAAATTTTGTCTTCCCACCTACTGTTAAACGGCATCCACCACACATACCAGTTCCGTCAATCATTATTGTATTCATACTTACTGTGGTTTTTATTCCATATTCTTTGGTAAGGGCAGAAACGAATTTCATCATAACAAGTGGGCCTATTGTGATTACTTCGTCGTACTCTTCACCACTTTCAATTAGCTCCTTTAAAGCTACAGTAACAACACCTTTGTTTCCATGACTACCGTCATCTGTCATTACTATTACTTTATCGCTTACAGCCTTGAACTCATCTTCAAGTATTACTAGATCTTTATTTCTAAAACCGATTATGGAATGAACTGTACAACCGCTTGCGTTTAACTTCTTTGCGATTGGATATGCTATTGCACAACCTACTCCTCCACCAACAACTGCAACTTTTTTCAAGTTTTCTGTTTTAGAGGGGACTCCAAGTGGACCAACAAAATCTCGAATATAGTCACCCACATCTAACTCATTTAGCGCTATAGTCGTCCCTCCAACTAATTGGAATATAATGGTTACCGTTCCCTTTTCTCTATCGAAATCGGCAACTGTCAACGGAATTCTTTCTCCGTCTTCGTCAACTCTTAGAATAATAAACTGACCAGGTTCTGCCTTTCTGGCAATCTCCGGCGCATCTATTTCCATCAGTGTTACTGTCGGATTTAATCTTCTTTTTGCTACGATTTTATTCATTTAATTACCACTCCTTCACTAACATAAAACTTTACTTACAAATAAATGATCTCAGTACTTTTGAAATCTCTTTTTTCGGCTTAACAGTTAATTTTATAATACCCTATTACAGACCTATTACACACTATAAATAAGCTTCTGTCTATTACTTAATAAGCGACTATAACGTTTCTATAAAGGTACTTATTTTTCAATTACATTTGATGTAGGATTATAAGTATTTATGTGTGTTAGTATTATTTTTTACCTGTTGTAGGCTATTCCATTGTATAGACGATAAAATATCTTAAATAAATAACAAACTATGCCTTTAAAAAATGTATTTATTATTAGGTTTAATAACTTGCTTAACTATAACATTTCGCTTGATAATATTTTAACAATCTTTTATTCCTCTGTAAAGTATCAAAATCTGCTAAGTTTATTGTCTTCTTATGACTGATTCTGTACTATTTTAATAACAACCTAATAAATTTTCTATCCCCACCCATCGCAATCTTTACACGCTCAGTCAATTGCACGTTCTTTATACACACAACAGCGCATACTGGAAGATGCTCTCTTCAATCATAATTTCAAGACTATGAATATTATCTTTATTACATGCTTTAGCTTTGGTTCAAACTTTATCCACTACCTTATCTTTAGATTGTGAAAGCGCTTACAAAAATTACATTTTTATTATATCATGTTTTTTCAAAAACACAATAGCAACACAGAGGTAAGAGCCTCTAACTAAAATGCTGAGTTTATGCTCTTCCTGGATGGGGGTATAAATTAAGTTCGAAAAGTCTAATTTACTTTTGGAATTGACCAAGAAGTATTTATTAATTTATACAAAAACAAAAAACTCCCTTTTGGGTGCTATCTTTGTAGTTCTAAAATCCAATTGATCCAACCTGATATTGTTGAAGCTCTTCTTCCAAAGGTTTCATTAGACGCTATTCGGTGAAGATTTGACGATTTCATGATCTCTACTATTTCATATTTGGGTGGCATATATCCGTATTCTAAACATTTTTGCAATGTCTCTCTAAAGACTTTATGTTGTAAAATCAGCTCAACAAATTTTAATTGCCTCGCTTTATATTTTAACTTTGATAATTTTTTGCCTTCTGCTGTTAAGTAATATATAACCTCACCATTTTCATATCTTTTATCTACTAAACTCAAATATCTCGCTGCATCGGTGTAGTAATTAGTCTGTCTGGGATCAAAGTCATAATTAAGTGTAATCTCATCCCTTGTTCTTTCACTTTCTGAAAGTAATTCACAGATATTAATTACTCTTTTAAAACTATTTGCTTGCGGAAAAGGAATTTCAGGTTCGTCAACAGTATTAACATTACGTAATATTTGTAGAATATCGTCTAACGTTATATCTAAATCTTCTATTGTGTAATTCTTCTGTTTAACTAAAGTTATTGAATTATAATTATTAATATCTTCAAAAATATACTCATAAAGATTAAAAATACCATTTGAATATATCATAAAAATAGGTTTTACATTCTTATCTATTTTGCTTTGCCAAAGGCGATAAGGGTAATATAATTGTCTTATCAAAAAATCATCGGAAATTGAGTTTTTTGCTTCTATAAGTGATAAACAATTCAAACCTTCATAACCACCATCAATTTCTACCTGTGAGTTAGCGACTTTTACACTGACAGGCAATTTTAATTTTGTGTTGTTTATGTTAAAAGAAAAGGTATTTGAGCTCATTCTACCGCTTACTGTAGGTAATAAGTTATTGTCTTCGATAAAATCTGCTAATATGCCTGATACATAGGCACAATTTATCGCCATGGCTTCACTTGTAATATTTTCATAGTCTATGCTCTCGATATAATCGGGAAACGAAACCTTATAGATTTCACTTTCTATTTCCTCAATATCTTTATAGGCTTCGAATTTAGATATTAAATAACTACCTCTTGAAATTGGAAGAATTGATAAGTGGTTTTTGCTAAAAAGCTTTGGAAGATTTCTCTTATGATCAAATTTTGTCATTAGCCTTGCTTCTCTAAACTCGTTTATCTGTGAAGCAGTTATCTCAACGGCTATCTCCCGTTCAATGTGTGATAGTATGTCATACTTATCAAACAATTGCTCCCATGCTATATCATTCTTTGTAGTTACTATACCTATACTACTCATAATTCCTCACCAATACCTCATCAACTGCGCCTCTTTTATTTGGATTAGAGTTAATCGCTCTCTTTGCTTTTATTTTCTCTATTGTATAATCCGAGTAGAGGTCTAAAATATAATCAGTTGCGGAATTAGAAAGAAGAAATTTGATTCCTCTTTTGTTTAATTTATCACAAATTGACTTTAGCCTTTTTTGCTCTTCTCGATCAAAACCACCTTTGTCATATCCTGTAAAATTAGCAGAATTTGAAACTGGATCATAAGGGGGATCAAAATATACAAATGCCCCTTTTCTAATATTTTTTAATGACTGTTCATAATCACAACATTTAAACGTTATATTCGCTTTATTAAAGTAATTACTTACTGCTCTTAAAGTTGGCTCATTTACTATATTCGGATTTTTATAATTCCCGTATGGTGTATTGAATTCACCAGCTTTATTTACTCTAAACAAGCCATTGTAGCAAGTTTTATTTAAAAAAAGTATCCGTGAAGCCTTTTCAACATTTGTTAATGATTCATACTTTTCTTTTTCTCTGTCAAGTTCTCTTATCTTATAAAAGTATTCTTCCTCATTTTTATGTTTATTTAGATCTTCTATTAATTCTTCCACATTATCTCTAATAACCTGATATACATTTATAAGCTCCCAGTTTATATCATTTATTACTACCTTCTTGGGTTGTAAATAAAATAGAACAGCACCCCCACCAACAAAAGGCTCGTAATATGTAGAAAACTGTGGTATATATTTTTTTATTTCAGGTAACAATTGCCTCTTGCCCCCAACCCATTTTAAAACAGGGGCAACAAGTCTATTTTTTCTCATGTGTACTCACACCTTCCCATGCTGTATTTTAACATAAAACAGTATAATGTGATATGCTTTCATCCTTTTTTATTGGTGTCATCGCTAGGATTCTCGCTGTTATAGGCAATTTTCAACTTTTGTCCTATATAGTATGAGGATAACTTATTGCGACTCCTTACCACATATAATGCTCCCTTGACTTCACGTTCAGCATGAGCAAAGAATTTAGGACCTTCTCCCATTTCATTTTTACATTCCATCTACACAACCAATAGTTGTTTTCTGACTTTTTACTCTTGCGAACATTACTGTTAATGCAGCAGCAATAAGCAAGATTCGAAATGGGAAAATGCATAAATCACCAGTACTTAGAAATTATCCAATCAATAATGCTCCCGAGGGAGTAAAGATTGTAACTTATGATTATATGATTCAAATTTTGAAGATATTAAATATTGATTTATAATAATGGAAGACAGGTTACATATTATGCATTTATCGCAAGAGATAGGTGCTTTTTAACTCAAGCCATTTGCAGTAATCTCTTGTCCACTTAAATATCAAATAAACATCAACTTGTAGGTTTCTCGCAATTTCCAGGAATAGCAAAACCGCCTGTTCTTCTGAACAAGCGGTTTTCTTTGGTTGCGGAGGAGGGATTTGAACCCCCGACCTTCGGGTTATGAGCCCGACGAGCTACCGTACTGCTCCACTCCGCGTCGTTTTATTTTTTACACTTTGTCTTACCACGCTTGAATAGGATATCATAAGCTTTGTGATAAGTCAAGTTAATTCACCTTCCAATAAATTACATATTATAGATAAGTCAAATATATGTGACACAACCTCTGGTTTTTTTTCTTTACAATGGTGTCATTACTTCTAATTGCGGAAAATTTACGACGTTCATCACAAAGGCAGTGACTTCTTGCTTTATTTATATGGATCAGAATGCTACTGATAAGTTAAGCAAAGTAATAATCTATAATACTAAAAAATATTATAGACCGCCCCGACAGGTGGTCTATTTTTTTATAAAATGATTTGTAGCTGTCAAATTCGCCGTCAAAACATTTCTTATGGTGCCGGAGACCGGAATCGAACCGGTACGAAGTTTAACCTTCGCAGGATTTTAAGTCCTGTGCGTCTGCCAATTCCGCCACTCCGGCTTATACTTCATAGCTTCTCAAAAGCGACTCCCTTATTATAATAGACAAATAGGTTATTGTCAATACGCAAATATTAACATTTATTACCATGTGAAGCATACAGTATTCAAGTGTATTGTGAGGTGGGCTTTAAATAATATACAACAAATTAGTTACTCTCCCACCTCTTTATCTGTTTAACTCTTAATACGTCACAAACCCTTTATACCTATATCTCCACTTTGTTCGCTATTACTTCAAAGTACATCTCATATTATTAAGAAATCTACTTCATTATACATTCTTAATAATATCTGTTCCAACCCACTTTCTCAAAACTTCAGGTACAACTACACTTCCGTCCTCCTGTTGATATTGTTCAAGGATTGCAGGGAATATTCTGCTTGTTGCAAGACCTGATGCATTTAACGTATGAATAAACTCTGTCCTACCTGTACTTTGGCGTCTAAAACGAATATTTCCTCTTCTGGCCTGGTAATCGTATGCATTTGACGCAGAGCTTACCTCTTTAAAATCATTCATACTTGGTATCCAAACTTCAATATCGAAAGTTTTACCCATTGATGCACTGCAATCTTTTGCTGCAAGCTTTGATACTCTATGATGTAGGCCTAAACCTTGTACAAGTTTTTCTGCTTTTGTAACCAGTTCTACAAAGGCATTTTCCGAATCTTCTGGTGTAGTATATTGGAACATTTCAATTTTATTGAATTGATGGCCTCTAATCATTCCTCTTTCTTCTGCACGATAACTTCCTGCTTCCCTTCTGTAGCAAGGTGTATAAGCGAAATATTTCCTAGGTAATTCGTCTTCTGTTAATATTTCATTCACGTGATAGTTAACGAGAGCAGTTTCAGCAGTAGGTAAAAGGAATTGCATACTCTCATTTGCTTCGCTAGTGTCAATTTTGAATACATCCTCTGTAAATTTTGGGAACTGTCCTGCAGTATAACCACATTTATAATTTAAAATATGAGGTGGCAATAGAAATGTATAGCCATCTTTCAAATGTTCTTCAATAAAGTAATTTAATAACGCCCATTCAAGTATAGCACCAACACCTGTATAGACCCAGAAGCTATTTCCACCTATTTTGACACCACGTTCATAATCTATTAGGTTTAAGTCAGTGGCAAGATCTACATGGTTTTTAGTCTCAAAATCAAATACAGGCTTTTCGCCCCAAACTCTGAGTACTTCGTTGCTCTCTTTACCACCAGCAATAACATCTTCAGCAGGTATATTAGGCAGAGCAGATAAATAATCATGAATTTTATCTTCTATTTCTCTAAGCTTTTCATCATTTTGCTTTATATCATCAGAAAGTGTTTTCATTTCTTGAAATAATTGAGATACATCTTTTCCTTCTTTTTTCAAACGAGGGACATCATTTGATACTTTATTTCTTTTTGCTTTCTTTTCATCATTTAAAACTATTAATTCTCTTCTCTGTTTATCCCACTGCAATAATTCGGTGAAATCCACAGCGTCCATTCTTTTTAATAAAGCGTTTTTTACTTCTTCAGGATTGTTTCGTATCCTATTAATGTCGAGCATAGTTCACACCTCTTATTTTCTTAATATTTCAAACTTATTTAAAGCTTTATTCATTGCTTCCGTTTCTTCAATTGACAACTCTTTTTTTACTTTACCTTGATTTATTTCTTTTGTATATACATAGGAATTATCTCTTGAATAAATTCCTGTTATTATTAAGCCATTCTTTTTTTCGTCCATTGCTGCAATCGAAAAGCTCATTTCATTGCCCACATTTTCAAAAGCATCATAGTTCACAACAGCTAAATGTTGTACACATTTGGGTAATTTCCTTTCTATTACCTTAATCCTGTTATTCATATCTTTATATACATCATTTTTTAATTTATCCAAATCTTCAAGATATGATGTCATCAAATTCTCAACATCCTTATCTCCTAAACCCTTCATAAAGTAATTATACTTTTTTATCAATTTGTTTTGTCGATAATTGAGAAAAAAGAAAAATATAATTGAACCTATCGAAAGAGCTAAGGAAATATATAATATGTATTTTTCCATGTAGATTCCTCCATAAAATATTTATCTTTATTTAATTAACGGAGACTAAATCTTTCATTCTATTATAAATCAACTTCCTATATTTTCTCCAAACTTAAAAAGTAAATATTTTTTCTTCATCTAATCTCTAGCATGGACATAGTAGTTTTCTGTAATAAACAACGTCGAACAAAAATTTATTTTACATATAATAACAATCGTTTATATTGACGTTATTTGCCTTATAGAGCAAATTTCATTAATAATAATGAAATAGTATTACTTCAGTCTCAAAAATGCAATATAAACGAAAATAGGCGCATCCTAGTTTTTAACATTTTTGGTTATAAGCTCTATTATTCTGTCAAGTTCATCATTAGAGTAATATTCAATTACTATTTTACCCTTGTTTGTATTGTGCCGTAAATCTACCTTTGTACCAAAAATACTTTTTAATGTCTCTTCCATATCAATTATATTAGCATCTTTCATTATGCTTTTTTTATTACTTTTCTGCTTGACTTGTTTTTGTTCACTTGCTAACTTCTCTGCTTCTCGTACACTTAATTTTCTTTCAACAATATCATTTGCCAAGCTTTGCTGTTTCTCTTTATCCTCGATATTTATTAATGTACGTGCATGACCGGGTGTTAACAACTCTTCTATTAGCATATCTCGAACTTTGTCGGTCAAAGATAATAAACGTACTGAATTTGCAATGGCTGCTCTGCTCTTACCTACAACTTTTGACAAAGCCTCCTGAGTTAAACCATGTTCCTCCATTAGCTTCTGATATGCTTCCGCTTCTTCAATAGGGTTTAGATCTTCCCTTTGCAAATTTTCAATTAGGGCAATTTCCATCGTTTCCCGTGAAGATATATCCATAATAATAGATGGAATGATATTTAAACCCGCTAATTTTGCAGCACGCCATCTTCTTTCACCTGCAATTATTTTATATCCATCATTTTTCTTTTTCACAATAATGGGCTGTATAACGCCATGCTGTTTGATTGATTCAGCAAGGGCCTCAAGTTTTTCTTTTTTAAAGTGCTTTCTTGGCTGTTCTTTATTGGGTTCAATATCATTTATTCTTAGTTCTACTATACCAGATTCTTCGGAAAAGACCCCACTAGCATCAAGAAGTGCACCCAATCCCTTACCTAAACCTTTTTTCATTTTTATACCTCCGAATATTCAATAACTTCATCTGCTAAATCCATGTAACATTCTGCACCTTTGGACTTATTATCATAGAGAATAATTGGAAGTCCATAACTTGGAGCTTCGCTTAATCGAACATTTCTTGGAATTATTGTTCTATATACTTTATTTCCAAAATATCTTTTAACTTCATCAACCACTTGAATAGATAAATTGGTTCTGGCATCAAACATTGTCAAAACAACTCCCTCTACTTTTAGTGAAGGATTCAGATGTTTCTTAATAATGTTTACAGTGTTCATCAATTGACTTAAACCTTCCAATGCATAATATTCACACTGTATAGGAACTAAGATTGTATTAGCAGCTGTTAATGCATTTACAGTAATGAGTCCTAAAGATGGAGGGCAATCTATTATTATGTAATCATAATCATTTCGTATATTTTCAAGTGCGAATTTTAGTCTTGTTTCACGTGAAATAACTGAAACTAGTTCTACCTCTGCTCCTGCTAACTGAATATTTGAAGGAGATAATTTTAAATTATCTATTTTTGTGTCCACAAGAGTTTCTTCGATTGGTACACCATTGATTATGACGTCATAAATTGACTTATTAATCTTCGTTTTATCAATTCCAAGGCCGCTCGATGTGTTGCCTTGAGGATCAATATCAATGATTAATACTCTTTTCCCTTTAACAGCTAGACAAGAACTAAGATTCACAGATGTAGTTGTTTTACCAACTCCGCCTTTTTGATTAGCAATTGCTATTATTTTTGACATTGCCACACATCCATTCATAATACTTTTTTAATTATAACATACAGTAGACACAAAATAAATGATTGAAAAGGAATAATAATATGTTATCTTTTTATAAATATACTTTTATACTATTATATCATACAACACAAGAACACAAGGGGACGGTTCTTTTGTGTTGATCAACAAAACACAAGTTATCACTGGTATTAAAATTTTAATACCAGTGATAAAATAATTCTTTTAGCGCCTATTCAAGATTCAAATGTTCGATTTACTATATTATTAATTTGAGTTTTATCCTTAACCTATTGATAAATTCACGTGATTTGATTCACAGACATGTCGGTTCTTTAACCGGTAAAGATTGCTTACATTTAAAATGCTATTGATTATTAAAATGTTTCACGTGAAACATTTTATGTGAGTGATATTAAAAGTAAAATGTTACTAACAACAGTGCAACCGTGGAACACAGAGGGACGGTTCTTTTGTAAGAGGACAATACAGGGTATCAATTCTTTTTTGTTACTTAATGAACACTAGGTATTGAAGTTAAGCATTTTATTATTACTGTTAGATAATGCTTTTTCTACATAATATCACTTATCTCTAATTTATAAATTCAATTTAGTATATTATATTATCCAAGTTGTAAACTAAACCTTAAGGTTTAATAGTTGTGATTAGATTTACATACAGTGCAGCTCCTAACTTCCGTATAATTTTACATTCAAAAGGCATTAGTAATTACAAATGTTTCACGTGAAACATTTGTATTCAATAATATTTTAATGTCGAAGTAACATACTTTAATTAGTTTTGTTTACTTCATTCATTTTTCTAAACTAGTTTAGTTCATACGAGCTTATTAATGCTTTATTAAATAATTGTTCGGTGATATTAATTCTCATGTATGATCTCCTATAATAAAAATCAGAATCAACTCTAAACTATCAAACTCCCAAAAGAAATATTTTTGATAATATTACTGTAATTTAATTTATCTTATAAACTAATATTTGTGACTCATAACACAAGAGAACTGTTCTTTTGTGCTGACCAACAAAACACAAGGTATCATCAATATAAAAATACAATACTTTTGTTTAACAGTTCTATAACTCTTGTTCAGTATTCAAATATCTGATTTACTACATTTTACATTTGAGTTTTGCCTGAACCTTATAGATAGATTCATGTGATTTGATTCACAGACATGTCGATTCTTTCATCGGTAAAAGATTGCTTACGTTTTAAATGCTATTGATTATTAAAATGTTTCACGTGAAACATTTTATGTGAGTG
>JAAYPS010000149.1 GCA_012519655.1 Clostridiaceae bacterium
AGAAACTGATGTAAATGGTAATATTGATGTTAAGAAAGAAAATGGTGGAGTTATTGCAACAATAGATGGGAAAAACGAAGTTTGTACAAAGCTGTACACATATACTGGATTATCGATATATGAAACCCATAGAGTATGGCTTGAGTCAGTCAGCGATTTTGATCCTAATACAAGAAACTCTACAGATGTATTAACTATTTTCAATGCTATTAATATTAATTAATGGGTCAGGGATCCCCTTCCTTTTTCCCTGAACCCGTTAAGTTTTTTTTAACATATAATATTAAAAAAGCTGCCCATTTTTTAAGGGCAGCTCTTTTTTTACAATTACATATAATTTTGTTATATTCTCTCAATCCAACCAAATTCGTCAGGCAAAACACCATATTGAATTCCAGTTAAAGTATCATAGATTTTTTGAGAAATAGCGCCTGTTTTGCCATCATTTATTTTAATAATATGTCCATTCCAATTTAATTCACCAACGGGTGAAATAACAGCTGCTGTTCCAGTGCCGAATACTTCTTTTAAAAGACCTTTTTCATGAGCGTCATATACCTCTTGTATTGTAATTTTTCGTTCGCTCATTTTGTATCCCCAGGACTTAATAAGTTCAACACATGACTTTCTTGTGATGCCGGGGAGAATACTCCCGTTTAGCTCAGGAGTAATTACTTCGTCACCAATTATAAAGAATACATTCATGGTTCCTACTTCCTCAATGTATTTCTTTTCAACACCGTCAAGCCACAAAACTTGAGTATATCCTTTTTCTTTTGCTTCTTCCTGAGCTTTCAGACTTGCTGCATAGTTTGCAGATGCCTTTGCTTCGCCAAGTCCACCTTTAACAGCACGAACATAATTTGATTCTACATATATTTTAACTGGATTAACTCCTTCTTTATAGTAAGCCCCAACAGGTCCTGTAATGATAACAAAACTGTAAGTATCTGAAGGTTTAACACCTAAATATGGGTCGGTTGCAAAAATGAAGGGACGAATGTATAAAGAAGTACCTTCTTCTGCAGGAACCCAGTCCTTATCAATTTCAACTAACTTTTTAATTGCTTCTATACCGAGCTCTTCATCAATTGGCGGAATGCACAGTCTTTTACACGATGTTATTAACCTTTTGACATTTTCCATAGGCCTATATAAATTTACTTGACCGTCTTTTGTTCTGTATGCTTTCAGACCTTCAAATATGCTCTGTCCATAATGGATTGTCATAATAGAAGGATCTATTTGTAATGGCTGATACGGTATAATGCGAGCATCATGCCATCCTTTTTCTGGTGAATAATCGCAAATAAACATATGGTCTGAAAATGTTCTTCCGAAAACCAGTTGGTCACTATGCGGTTTTACTTTGGGGCTTTTTGTCATCTCTATAGAGATTTTCATACTAACACACACTCCTTTTCTCTATTAATTAAACTTTTGAATTCTGAAATAAAAAAACATATACTGTCGCATATTATATAATATTATGTAGTATTTTGCACAAAAATAAGCTATTATAAAGTACATGTACTAAACTATAATGGTTCAAATAAAGTTTTTATTATAAATTTAGTACATTTTCCAGTGAATACTTTATGATTATTTTTTTAGCTTCCTTTTATTCTATCACAATAAATATTGACATGTAAACTAATTATTGCATAGAAATATGAATTTTGGTATCATAAACCAAAGGAGGATGGCAATGGGCAAAGGCTTGCAACCAGATATATTTGTAAAATCGATATATTCTTTAGATATAAATTGGTTAAAAGAACGAGGTATTAAAGGTGTTCTGCTTGATATTGACAATACATTAATAACGCATAAGCAAAAGATACCTGATGATAAAGTAATAGAACTCATAAAATATTTTCAGAAAAATGGTATTCAAACAGCAATCGTATCAAATGCTACAAAAAGAAGGGTGGATGTTTTTAACGAGAACCTGGGACTCTATGCTAGGTATCGTGCATTTAAACCTTCTAAGCGTGGTTTTCTAAAGGCTATGTCTAAATTGAAGCTAATTCCTGAAGAAACAGCAGTTATAGGCGACCAATTATTTACCGATATAAGAGGTGGAAACAGGCTTGGTCTAACAACAGTTCTTGTTGAACCACTTGATGAACATGAGCCCATAACCGTTCGTGTGAAAAGAATTATTGAAAGGTTATTTGTTAACCAAAAACCGATAGAGTAACAATACCCTTTAGACAGCATATTAGAAATTCATTTAATTAATTATTTATTGATGTTTAAATGTAGATATATATTAATAATCCATTAACATTTGGCATCAGTTGATATATAATATTGAGTAAGTCTTGGTGTTGTGAGAAGAGAACTAACATGAGCAGAGCAGAACTAAAAAACTATATGGAAGAGATAGTTAGTAATTATTTAGATGTGGTTTTAAAAGATATTAATATGTGTAAGTGTGAAAAATGCAAACTTGATGTTGCAGCAAAAGCACTTAATGACTTGCCACCTAAATATGTAGTTACTAAAAAAGGTGAAGTATACTCAAAAATTGATAATTTAAAATTGCAGTTCGAAGTCGATGTAATTCTTGCGATTACAAAGGCTGCTGTTTTAGTCAAGAGAAATCCTAAACATGAATTAAAAGCATAGTATAGAATACAACATATTAATAGAAACATGAATATTTGGATATAAGCCTACAAAAGGGAATTTGCTATGTCAATCCTTTTGGTAGGCTTTTTTTGTTTACAACATTTTTTTTGTTTTTTATGTTAATTATTTAATGTACCTCATTTTTTTCACAGCGATTTTATTGAGTTCATTCTTTTATATAGCCCATACTGCTCACAGCGGCTTTATTATTTTTATTATCTTATTTAGATGTATTACTGCATCATTCCCTTTTGGATAGGGCTGTTTGCTATATTGGTATTCCATAACGTAAATCTTCTCTGCTTAATTTCTTAATTTATATAATGTATTACACATTATGTTTGCACACTGTCAAAGGAACCCGCTGAAAGCTAAATGCATATAATATGTAGGGAATGGGGGGATTTCTTTGGTATCTGCTGTCAAGGTTGAAAACATTTCAAAAACATATCATACAGTAGGAGGAGAAATAGCAGCGCTTGAAAATATATCATTTGATGTTTTTCAAGGAGAATTCGTAGGAATTGTTGGGCCAAGCGGTTGTGGAAAATCAACCCTTTTATCAATAATTGCCGGGCTATTAGAGCCTTCCTCGGGACAAATATCGATATTTGGTGAGAAACTTTCAGGTGTTAACCCCAAAATAGGCTATATGCTCCAACGCGATAGCTTGTTTGAATGGCGAACAATATACAAAAATGTGATTCTTGGTTTGGAAATTCAAAATCAGTTAACACAGGACAGGAAGCAGCATGTTGAGTATCTAATAAAAAAATATGGTTTAGAGAACTTTAAGAACCACCATCCATCTCAGCTATCGGGTGGTATGCGCCAAAGAGCTGCTCTAATTCGAACACTCGCAGTAGATCCCGATATACTTCTGCTTGATGAAGCTTTTTCTGCATTGGATTATCAGACAAGATTAGCTGTTAATGATGATATCTACAAGATAATTAAAACAGAGGGCAAGACAGCAATAATTGTAACTCATGACATTTCTGAAGCTATTAGTATGTCAGAACGTCTATACGTAATGTCGAAACGTCCGGGGAAGATTAAAATGCAGCTCGATGTAAATTTTGATATAGAAGATAGAACTCCTCTTTCATCAAGGGAAGCTCCTTTGTTCAGACAATATTTCAATCAGGTATGGAAGGAGCTTGATGTACATGTATGAAGAAGTATCAATTGAACAAAAAAAATATTTACACAAGTTAAAAACAAAAAAGAGACTTATTATAGTTCTTCAAATATTTTTGCTAATATCAATATTTGTTGTTTGGGAAGTGTTGACAAGACTTAACTTGATCGATCCATTCATATTTAGCAGTCCAAGTCGCATGGTTAATACTTTTTTAAGATTATCTAAAGATGGTTCGTTGTTTGTTCATGTTTGGACTACCTTATGGGAGACCATGGTGGGATTTTTATTAGGAACAGTTTTTGGAATTATAATTGCCATTATCTTATGGCTATCCGAAACATGCTCAAAAGTATTGGAACCCTACCTTGTAGTTATGAATGCTTTACCAAAGATTGCTCTTGGACCGGTATTTATCGTGTGGATGGGAGCTGGGTCTGTAGCAATTATCACAATTACAATCGCTGTTTCTCTAATTGTTACTGTGCTTGAAGTATATACAGGTTTTCTGGAAACAGATGCTGAAAAAATAAGGTTAGTACAAAGTTTTGATGCAAGCAAAAAGCAGATTCTGACCAAAGTGGTTCTACCTTCATCGTTTCCAGTAATAATGAATGCTTTAAAAGTTAATGTTGGTTTATCATGGGTTGGTGTAATTGTAGGTGAGTTTCTGGTATCCAAAGCGGGTCTGGGGTATTTAATCGTCTATGGTGGTCAGGTGTTTCAACTGGATCTTGTGATGACAAGTGTTGTGGTTTTAGCTGTTTTAGCAGCATTTATGTATTTCGGTGTGCAAACACTGGGAAAATGGATTTCAAAAAAATATTAAATATGGAGGTACTGATATGAAATTAGCACGTTTCTTTTTAATCTTGTCGCTGGTAATATTGTTAATTCTACCAGGGTGTGGTACGAAAGAACTAAAAGAAATTACTTTAAATGAGGTTACTCACTCAATTTTTTATTCACCTCAATATGTGGCTATAAACAAAGGATTTTTTGAAGAAGAGGGGCTAAAGATTACACTGGTAAACGGTGCAGGAGCAGATAAGGTAATGACAGCAGTACTATCCGGGCATGCTGATATAGGTTTTTCAGGTCCTGAAGCCTGTATCTATGTATACAATGAAGGAAAAGACGACTATGGTGTAGTTTTTGCACAGCTGACAAAAAGAGATGGCTCATTCCTTGTGGCGAGGGAGCCCATGCCAGATTTTAAATGGGAAGATGTAAGAGGGAAATTCATTATTGGTGGAAGAAAAGGTGGAGTGCCACTAATGACACTTGAATATGTACTCAAAGAAAATAATCTATATCCCGGAAAAGATGTTGAAGTGGATACTTCAATACAGTTTGCATTAATGGGGGGAGCTTTTCTTTCTGGTATGGGGGACTATGTAACATTATTTGAGCCAGTTGCATCTACTTTCGAAAAAGAAGGGACTGGATACATAGTTGCATCCATGGGAGAAGCTAGCGGAGAAATACCGTATACGGCATATTATGCTAAAAAAAGTTACATTGAAAAAAATCCTGATGTTATCCAGTCATTTACAAATGCAATTTATAAAGCACAGCAATGGATTGAAAACAGTTCGGACAGGGAAGTAGCAGAAGCAATAAAAGATTCATTCCCTGATATAGAAATTGACTTACTTGAGACCGTTGTTAGACGATACAAAGATCAGGACACATGGTGTAAGACACCTGTAATGAAAGAAGAATCGCTTATTCGTTTGCAAAAGGTAATGCAAGAAGCTGGTGAATTGTCGGAGTGTGCTCCATTTAACAAGGTAGTTGATAATTCCTTTGCACAAAAAGCAATAGAAAGCGAATAATACGTTGTATGCAAATAATCACCTTTCTTGAAAAAAGAGAGGTGATTATTATTACAGTTAAAATAATAACATAATAAATCCTTGAATCAGACCTATTACAAAACCTAAAATAGCACCAAGATATTCTATATGCTTAAGCTCTTTTTTAACAACACTTAAAACCATAGATTCAAAAGAATCAAGATCTAAAGCATTTATTTTTTCAACAACCATATCGGATATTTTGAGATTTTCTGTAGCACCTGTAACCATACTTTCAATCATTTCGTGTATGTAACGATCACCGTCTTTTTCCATAAACGAATCAAGTTGCTTTTTTATTGTATTGTCGGTAAATTTATGGAGAAAAACAGGCAGCTTATCCTTTAGAATTTTAATCACATTTGTTGTGATGGCTGTTTTCAGTGAATTTATATCTTCCTCAGATATAAGACTTTGCACTATTTCATCAGGAGCTAACAATTGTTTTTCTATAACATTGCCAATTGAAACTGCAAGCTCTTGTTTTCTTGCAGGAATAACACCTTGTATCTTATAGCCGAAGGGCAATTTAAAAGGGTTGTGTGGCCTAAACAATAATTTTATTGCTATTAAATTTGTTATCCAACCAATAAAGCCGCCAACAAGTGCTAATATTATCAGCTTAACAAAGTTTGTCATATAACCTCCACTATATTTGTTTGCGAAATTTACCTTAGTTTCGCATAGTTTTATCAAAAATGCAACACTTACTACCGGGCTTGCTTCAGATGAATTTTCCGAATTAGCTATAAGAGCGAAAGCAATCCGACCATGTAGAACATTTTTTATCCTGCCTTGAGTTATATTCGTCGTAAGGACGAAGCAATCTCTTTGAATAATACGATATAATTAAGAAAAAGTTATATTTAGTTTTGGTATTATGCTATATTTAATATAACTTTGCGATATAAATTATTAGGTTATAGAATAGAAATAAATTCAACAGGATGAAAAAGTAGTTTATTTAATCTAATAAACACTAAAAGAATAGAAAGGTGTTGCTGTGTGGAAAAAAGAATAAATGTAGTCGGAGCTGGACTTGCTGGATGTGAAGCAGCATGGCAAATTGCAAAAAGAGGCGGGAAGGTAACTCTTTATGAAATGAAGCCAAAAAAGAAAAGCCCTGCTCATACTCTAGACACTTATGCAGAGCTTGTTTGCTCTAATTCATTCCGCTCAAATCAAATTGAAAATGCAGTGGGTCTGCTGAAAGAAGAATTAAGACTAATGGGTTCTTTGATTATACAGTGTGCGGACGAAACTGCTGTACCAGCAGGAGGGGCTTTAGCTGTTGATAGAGAGCAGTTCTCAAAATGTATTACAGAAAAAATTAAAAGTAACCCTAACATTGATGTCATAGAGCAAGAGGTTGTTAGTATTGATGATGAGGACTTAACAATTATAGCTACCGGACCTCTAACTTCTGATGCGCTATCTGAGCAAATAGCAACTATTACTGGTAAAGATTCGTTCTCTTTTTTTGATGCTGCAGCTCCAATTGTAAGAGCTGAAAGTATAAATATGAATAAAGCATTTATAGCATCTCGCTATGACAAAGGAGATGCTGACTATATTAATTGTCCCATGAACAAAGATGAGTACATTGCATTTTATGAAGAATTGATGAATGCAGAAACTGCAGAAATAAAAGACTTTGAAAAGAAGCAAATATTTGAAGGATGTATGCCCTTGGAGATTATGGCTGAAAGAGGTCCTGACACGCTTAGATATGGTCCACTAAAGCCCGTTGGGCTAATCGATCCCAAAACAGAAAAAATGCCCTATGCAATAGTACAATTAAGGCAGGATAATAAAGAAGGAACTCTATACAACATTGTAGGATTTCAAACACGTCTAAAATGGGGTGAGCAAAAAAGGGTCTTTTCAATGATACCTGCCCTCGAAAATGCTGAATTTGTAAGATATGGAGTTATGCACCGTAATACATTTATAAATTCGCCTGAACTTTTATCGCCATCCTATCGTCTATTACGAAAACAAAACATTTATTTTGCAGGGCAGATAACAGGGGTTGAAGGATATGTTGAATCCACATCATCAGGGTTAGTTGCTGGTATTAATGCATACAGGGTTTTAACTGGATTAGACGAAATCTATTTTCCCAACACAACTGCTATTGGAGCGTTGTCCAACTATGTTTCAAATTCGGCTTTGGGTAAGTTTCAACCTATGAATATAAACTTTGGGATAATGGAACCATTCAAACACCTTGATTCGAATGGAAAACCAATTAAGATTAGGGATAAACGCGTTAAAAATAGGCTTATATCCGAAAGGGCACTAAAGGTCATGGAAGATATGAAAAAAGATATTGCACAACACTAATATGTATTAGGTTGCATTGTATAAGCCTTGTGTAGTGTTTTATAGACCGCATATGTTTTTTCTGGTATACTGTTATTGGTTTTTTATTACAATGAAAGAGGTTGTAACCCTATACAAAACAACCAAAGTAGTTGTAATCTTATAAAGGACACTAATTTGAAGAGGATAACAGATTCTCAATTATTATGCTGATAAAAGGATAGTGAAACCTATGGCGTTATTTAAAAAAAAGATTGATATTGACATGAATAATATACCTAAACATATAGCAATCATTCTTGATGGAAATGGGCGATGGGCCGAAAATCGTGGACTTCCCAGAAGTGTAGGTCACCAGGAAGGCGCAAATGCTGTAAAGAGGACAATAGAGTTAGCTTATGATATGGGTGTAAAATACATTACTTTTTTTGCGTTTTCAAGTGAAAACTGGTCAAGACCTAAAACCGAGGTGGATGGATTAATGGATCTCTACCTCAAATATTTGAAAAGTGCAGAAGAAGAGACTAATGATAAAAATGTACGTATTAGAATAATAGGTAGTAGACAAGGTTTGTCCAAAGAGATGATAGATCAAATTGACAAAATAGAGAAGAATACCATAGATAAAGATCAAATGAATATAATAATTGCATTAAACTATGGTGGGCGTCAGGATATATTGCAGGCCACTCAAAAAATTGCAGATGATATTCAAAAAGGAATACTAAGCAAGGATAATATAACTGAGGAAGATATTCAGAAAAGGTTATATACTGAAGATGTACCCGATCCTGATTTATTAATACGAACAAGTGGGGAAATGCGTATAAGTAATTTTCTTATCTGGCAGTGTTCGTATTCTGAGTTTTATTTCCCAAAAGTTTTGTGGCCGGATTTTAGAGAAAAACATTTTAAAGAAGCAATTGCTGAATATCAAAGGCGAAACAGACGTTTTGGTGGCTTAAATAGAAAGCAGGTGTAAATAATTGAGAACTAGAATTATCAGCGGTGTAATTGCTGCAGTTATCTTGTTTGTAATTATGCGTCTGACACCATTTGTTATGGGGATAGTTATTTTTATAGCCTCCCTAATAGCATTGTATGAGTTTTATCATGCTCTAAGGAAGGCTGATTTTCATCCAATCAATAGTGTAGGTTTTATCGTATGTACTTTATTTCTCTTATATATAAGCCGTGCTTTTGTGAATAACAGTAATATTGTCTTAGCTAATTTTTTTAATTTTATATTTCAAAAGGATATTATTTATCTAATAGTTTACATTTTAACTATTTATATGCTTGTTCAAATAGTTTTTCGTTACAAAGAATTGAAATTAGAAGATATAGCCATTACATTACTGGGGTTAATATACATACCGTTCCTTTTGTCTTTTATTTTATTGGTAAGACTGATGGACAATGGGTATGAATTATCTTGGGTAGCATTTATTGGTGCTTTTTCTACAGATACTTTTGCATATTTTATTGGGAAGTTTTTTGGCAAGAAGAAGGTATTACCTGAAGTAAGCCCAAATAAAACAGTAGCTGGTTGTATAGGTGGTGTTATTGGCGGCATTATATGTGTCACTTTATACGGAGCCCTTTACATAAACAATGTTACCAGCCTTAATGTTAATATATATCATTACATAATTATTGGTCTTTTGTGTGGTATTGTTGCTCAATTGGGCGATTGGACTGCATCAGCTATAAAAAGAAGTGTTAACATAAAAGATTTTGGGCATATTATGCCAGGACATGGTGGGATTCTTGATAGAATTGACAGCTTGCTTTTTGTAGCACCAGCAGTATACTTCTATATTAATTTGCTAATATATTGATTTTTGGAGATATTTATATGACAAGAAATTTAGTTATTTTAGGTTCAACAGGCTCAATAGGAACACAAGCTCTTGAAGTTTGTGATAATCTCAATATTAATGTAGTAGGTCTTTCAGCTGCTAATAGTATTGATTTACTTGAAAGACAAACAAGAAAATATAAACCCCTTATCGTGTCAGTTATGGATCATGATAAAGGAAAAGAACTGAAAATCCGCTTAAAAGATACAAACACGAAAGTAGTATGGGGAATTGAAGGTATGGTTGAACTTGTTACAACACAAGAAGCTGATACCGTTCTTACATCAGTTGTTGGGATTGCGGGTTTAATTCCTACCATGAAGGCAATTGAAGCAGGTAAAAATATTGCCCTTGCAAATAAGGAGACTCTGGTTACAGCAGGAAAACTTGTAATGGAGGCAGCAAGGAAAAATAATGTTGATATATTGCCTGTCGATAGTGAGCACATGGCTCTTTTTCAATGCTTATGGGGCAATAGAGCTGAAGATGTAGAGAAGTTAATATTGACAGCATCGGGTGGACCCTTCCGCGGTTATACTAAAGAACAACTTGAACATGTATCCTTAGAGCAGACTTTAAACCACCCTAACTGGTCAATGGGAAATAAAATAACAGTGGATTCGGCTACAATGATGAATAAAGGGCTTGAAGTTATTGAAGCTCAATGGCTATTTGATACGGACTTATCTAAAATAGAAGTTTTGGTTCATCCCCAAAGTATAATTCATTCAATGGTATCCTTCCGGGATGGCTCTATAATGGCACAGATAGGCGCTCCAGATATGAGAATTCCTATTCAGTTGGCCTTAACATGGCCTGAGCGTTGTAATAACAGTTTTGGAAGAGTGGATTTTGATATAACAAAAACACTAACATTCGAAAAGCCTGATCCTAATGTATTTAAATGTTTGTATTTGGCAATGACTGCAGCAGAAGTTGGTGGGAGTTTACCAGTTGTTATGAATGCAGCTAATGAGGTTGCCGTTTCTCTATTTTTGAATGAGAAAATTTCCTTTATACAAATAATGGAGTTGATTGAAACAGTAATGACAGAGCACAATGTGAGTATTAATCCCTCACTGAACGATATAATAGAAATAGACAAATTAGCACGTGAGGAGACAATGAAAACATTTGAAAAGAGTAATCAATAGGATGGAATACTGTTAAAGTGGAAATTCTAAAAAACAATGAAAAAATTTTGAGAATAGTAATGCATGACTTTAAGTAATAGATGTATTTTGATAAAAGTATACTGGATTATAGACTTTATTTCAAAAAGAAAGTAGGTTTTAAATGATATGAACATTCTATGGGCTATTATTGCGTTAAGCTTTTTAATACTGATACATGAACTTGGGCATTTTGTTGTGGCTCGTTGGGCTGATATTAAAGTATTAGAGTTTTCGATTTTCATGGGTCCCAAGCTTTTTTCCTGGGGGAAAGGTGAAACTAAATACTCTATACGTGCAATTCCTATGGGAGGCTTTGTTCGCATGGAAGGTGAAGAAGAAGACTCGGATGATGAACGTGCGTTCAATAAGAAGCCAGCATGGAAAAGGGCATTAGTTGTTGCCGCAGGTGCGACAATGAATATTGTTATAGCTATTATCATTATGACAGTTATTTCTTTTAGCCTTGGATATAATACCAACACAATATCCATGATGAGTGAAGATTCAGCATTAAAAGAAGCGGGTCTAATGGTTGGTGACAAAATCGTATCATATGACAAAAAACATGTTTTTTACCCCAGTGATTTATCTTTGTTTTTATATGTATCCGAAGGTGAACCTGTAGAAGTTTCATATAGACGTGAAGGTGTAAAAGGAGTGCAACAAACAACCGTTACTCCAAAGGAAACCGCCCCAGTTTATTTGATCGGTGTAAGTGTTGGGATGACTGATGGTAAGGCAAACAACATCATTCAAGGTGTGGAAAAAGGATCGCCTGCAGACATGGCAGGTCTTATTGCAGGTGATGTAATAATAAGAGTTGATGACGTAACAGTAAGTCAAAGAGACGATTTACTAAATCATCTTCAACAGACAAAGGATCAACCCGTGGAGATTACCGTTGATAGAAATGGTGATATTATCACCGTTCATGATGTAGTGCCTGTTGCAAGTCAAACATATTTTGACTTGGGTGTTCAATATGAGTACAAAAAAGGTGGTTTCTGGGGCGCTATAACCAGCGGAATTAACTATTCCATATCAACAATGAGGAGTGTTTTTTATAGTATTGGTTGGTTATTTACAGGAAAAGCAAATTTCAGTGATCTTTCAGGTCCAGTAGGAATTGTATCGTATATAGGTGAAGTTGTGGATATGGGGAGAGGATTATCCGAAAAAATTCTCTATCTAATGCAAATTTCCGCCTTTTTAAGCTTAAACCTTGGGGTTATGAATTTACTTCCTTTTCCAGCTCTTGACGGTGGGAAGTTGTTTCTAATACTAATAGAAAAAATTAGAAAGAAACCCATCCCACCTGAAAAGGAAGCATGGATTTCTCTGGTAGGATTTGCGTTGTTAATAGCGCTCATGATTGCCACTTTATTTAATGATATCCCAAAATTATTTAGAGGTTTCTAATATGAATAAGATGATAGTAAGAAAAAAAACTAATAAGGTTAGAGTTGGAGATGTTTTTATTGGTGGTGATTCTGCCATAACAGTACAATCCATGACCAACACAAAAACATCTGATATAAAAGCTACTGCTAGTCAGATAAAAAGCCTGGAGGAAGCAGGTTGTGATATTGTACGTGTAGCTGTGCCAGATATTGAAGCAGCTATGGCAATTAAAGAGATAAAAAAGCAAATTCAAATTCCTCTGGTAGTTGATATTCATTTTGATTACCGTCTGGCTTTAACCGCTATGGAAAATGGAGCAGATAAAGTAAGGATAAACCCAGGAAATATTGGATCTAAAGACAGGGTGGAAAGTGTTATCTCATGTGCAAAAGAACGTGAAATACCCATTCGTATAGGTGTAAACTCAGGCTCACTTGAAAAAGAACTGTTGGACCGATATGGTGGTATTACTCCTGCAGCACTTGTAGAAAGTGCGCTAAAGCATGTATATATATTAGAAGAGCATAATTTTAGTGACATTGTCATCTCTTTGAAAGCTTCAGATGTTGCATTGACCATAGCAGCATACAAATTAATGTCTGAAAAGGTACCATACCCACTTCATTTGGGCGTTACAGAGGCAGGAACGGTATATCAGGGGACCATTAAATCAGCTGTTGGAATAGGGTCTTTAATTGCTGATGGAATAGGTGATACAATAAGGGTTTCATTAACTGGAGATCCGGTGGAAGAAATTAAGGCTGGTAAAGCCATACTTAAATCATTAGGTTTACATAGTCATGGAGTAGAGTTTATCTCATGTCCAACATGTGGTAGAACAAAAATCAATCTTATTTCTATTGCTGAACAGGTAGAAAGTGCTTTAGAAAACACTGAAAAACCAATAAAAGTAGCAGTTATGGGTTGTGCAGTTAATGGTCCTGGAGAAGCGAAAGAAGCCGATATTGGAATTGCAGGTGGGGATGGCTGTGCAATACTATTTAAAAAAGGACAAATAATTAGAAAAATTCCTGAGGACAAAATAGTAAGCGAGTTAATAGCAGAGATAGACAAAATGTAGACAGTAACAC
>JAAYPS010000150.1 GCA_012519655.1 Clostridiaceae bacterium
AGGGATTTTGTATGCTATAGTAAATCCATAAATATGGATGTGGTTTTATAAATCGAACGAGATACTAGTAATAAAGAGTAATAAAGAGGGGTGGGAGATTATGGTGGCACTTAGAAGTAAAAAAGGATATATATGTGATATGGATGGAGTGATCTATCACGGAAATCGCCTATTGGATGGTGTTATTCCCTTTGTGAATTGGCTTAAAGAGGAAAAGAAAGATTTTCTCTTTTTAACAAACAGTAGTGAACGTTCTCCCAAAGAACTGATGCAAAAACTGAGCCGGCTGGGTATTGAAGCTGACGAAACACATTTTTATACGAGTGCATTAGCCACAGCAATGTTTTTACAAAGTCAATGTCCGGGTGGAAGTGCATATGTTATAGGGGAAGCTGGACTGATAAATGCTTTATATGATGCAGGCATTTCGATGAATGATGTCAATCCTGATTACGTTGTCATTGGGGAAACACGAAGCTATAACTTTGAGAAAATTGAAAAGGCTGTTTTTTTAGTTAGTAAGGGCGCAAAACTCATAGGTACAAACCCTGACTTAACTGGTCCTACCGAAAAAGGAATTGTTCCTGCAACACGTGCATTAATGGCCCCAATAGAACTGACGACAGGTAAGCAAGCTTATTACATAGGAAAGCCTAATCCAGTGATAATGCGTAATGCTGTACGGAAACTTGGTTACCACAGTGAGGATATAGCGATCATTGGTGATCGAATGGATACCGATATAGTTGCTGGTATAGAATCTGGTATTGATACTGTTTTAGTGTTAAGTGGTGTTACCACACGAGAGGGAATTGAACAGTTCCCATACCGTCCACAATATGTTTTTGATAATGTGGGCGATATAATAAAAGAATGATTTGTTTAAAAATGGCCTCATCCATAATGGAATGAGGTCATTTTTTTAGCTAAAGTAGGACTAAAATATTTAACACAAAAAATGCTATATCACTGATTGCATTAGCTATTTAACACATAACTTATTTATTCGCTCTGCCATGCGATCAAGATGAACAATTTCATGTTGAAGATTATTGCTAATAATTGCCTTGGGCATACCGAAAATTGTAGAAGAGTTTTCAGATTGAGCCATGATATAACTTCCGCTTTTTCTGGCTTCAGCAATACCTTCTAGGCCATCTGAACCCATTCCAGTCATTATTATACATAAAGCCTTATCAGCATATGCTCTAGCAATAGTAGACATTAGTATACTGGCGGATGGACAAAAATGATGATTAGGGAAAATCTCCTTATCATAAAGAGTGATAAATCCAGTATGCTCAATAACCATATGTTTTCCACCTGGACATAGATATGCATATCCTGGAATCAAGAACTCCCCATCCTCTGCTTCCTTAACTGTTATATTAGATGCTCCATCTAATCTTTCAGCTAAAGGTTTTGAGAAAGCAGCTGGTATATGTTGCGCAATTACAATACTAGCAGGAATATCGGGTGAAATATTAGGCAATAGGTGTGATAATGCCTTGGGACCACCTGTTGATATTCCAATACCAATAATTGAGAATTTTCGGTTAGCTGTTAATGAATCTTCTGGGATTTCAGAACTATCGTCGTATGTTGATATTTTTGGTATGCTAATATCAATGAATTCATCGGATGTTTCAATTTCACGATAGGTGGATTTTGCTCTGACATTCTCTAAATTGATCAGACTCTCATCCGGGTGGATAATATCTATTGTAGTTTGCTTTTTTTTGGATACTTTTTTCTTGCTAATATCCGATGGCTTTACAACGTCGGATCCTGTATCGCTTAATTTATCAATATCATGCTTTAAATCTGTTTTTGAAGCTATATCAATAGTTGACCCGGTTTTTGTACATGTGGTGCCAAGTTTTGCACTATTTGCAACGAATATTTTGTTTATTAGTATCTCTTCTGACAATTGGTCTTTGTGAATAAAGTCAACGGCACCTTTTTCCAGAGCTTCAAGAGTTATTTTTGAGCCAGAATAAGATAATGAACTGATCATAATAATAGGAGTAGGACATTTCTCCATAATTATTTCAACAGCTTCAATGCCAGATATGTCGGGCATATTAATATCCATAGTAATAACATCGGGTTTAAGGATGAGTGTTTTTTTTACAGCATCCCTTCCGTCCCTTGCAATACCAACGATTTTAATTTCAGGTTCTGATTCTAAAAGATTTCTTATCTTTACTCTCATAAATGTTGAGTCGTCAACAATGAGTAACTTAATCATGTTATCTATCTCCTGCATAGCCTAATGAGCTATCAACTCCATTATAGTATACGGAATGTAAAGTAACAAGAGTTGCATGGCAATATTATGTCAATTTTTATATAAAGTCGATATTATAGATTACCCTTATTAAAAGAATAGAAACAAGCAAACCATATATTGTCGCTGTGTTGTGGAAATATACAAAAATTTTGCAGATTTGATTATAACATTGTTAATAGTATACAAAAATTTAAGTGATGTACGACCCGCTATATGCCATGTTAGAATAAAATCGAAATATAATATAAACAGAAATCTTTACACAAATCGCTCCAGAGCTAATGATACAACAAAAAATCAATAACAAAAACGTCAAGACTATTTGGTGCGAATACACAACAAACCCTATAAAACCATTAAAGTTTTTTTACTCATAAATACTTATGCTTTAGGCGAAAAAGTCTTAGTGTGAAATGATGTTTGACGATTCGAAAATGAAGTAAAGCAGAAGGGATGATAAAATGAACTCAAAATACGCTACTACTGGACGTAAAAAAGGTACTCTCCTTCAAAGAATGGGTGAATCCATTAAAAGGGATTGGCAATTGTATGTATTGTTATTGCCTGCAATTGTACTTATTTTTATATTTTGTTACCTCCCAATGTATGGAATTCAAATTGCATTCAGAGATTACAAAGCCGTCCGCGGTATTACTGGTAGTGAATGGGTCGGGTTAAAAAATTTCGTTGATTTTTTCAACGCATATTATTTTGAAAGACTAATATCAAATACATTCTTACTTAACCTATATGGATTGCTCTGGGGATTTCCACTTCCTATTATGATGGCCATTTTGTTAAATCAAATCGAATGGTCTCGATTTAAAAAGTTTACGCAGACAGTCATTTACGTACCACATTTTATATCTACTGTGGTAATGGCAGGTATTTTATATTTGTTCTTATCACCTGATAGCGGTGTTGTTAACAGTCTGATTAAAACATTGGGTGGTAAATCGGTGCACTTCATGATCGAGCCCGGCTGGTTCCGTACCCTGTATATTGCCTCAGATATGTGGCAGCACTCGGGTTGGAATACAATAATATATATAGCTGCATTAACGGGTATTGATCCTGGAATATATGAAGCAGCTACCATTGATGGTGCGACTAAGTTACAAAAAATTCGTCACATTGACATTCCTCATCTGATACCCATAGTAGTAATGATGCTCATTCTCAATTGCGGTAGTCTATTGGTATCAAATACAGATAAGGCATTGCTGATGCAAACACCGGGCAACATGTTAACCTCGGATATCATAGGCGTGTATGTATATGAGATGGGGCTGACTAAAGCTCAGTTCTCATACACAACAGCCATTGGTCTTTTTATTAATGTTATTAATTTCGTCATGATTGTAACTGTGAATTGGATAGCAAGACGTTTCGGCGAGACTAGCTTATTTTAGGAGGGACATGAAGTGAAGGGTACAGCTGTAAAAGTTAAAAAAACTATTGGAGATAAGACTTTTGATGTTCTTAACGGAATCTTTTGGGTAACAGCCTTGTTTGCTATTATATACCCACTTTGGTTTATCATTATTGCTTCTGTTTCAGATCCAGATGCTGTCATAGCAGGAAATGTACTTTTCTGGCCTAAGGATTTTTCGATGATTGGATATGAAGCTGTTTTCGAGCATAAAGAACTACTAAACTCCTATAAAAATTCTATTTTTTATACTATTGCTGGTACTGCTTTGAGCGTTATAGTAACAATGATGGCTGCGTATGCCTTAAGCAGAAAGTTTGCTGGGAAAAAAGCCGTTAACTTCTACTTTGTCTTCACAATGTTTTTTACAGGTGGTTTAATTCCTCAGTTTTTAATGAATCAGAGACTTGGACTACACGATACTGTCATACTTATGATTATTATAAATAGCGTATCTATATGGAATTTGATGGTGGCAAGGACGTATGTTTCAATGAATATTCCCGATGAACTGTACGAAGCTGCAGTTATGGACGGGGCTACACATTTTACATATTTCTTCAGTACAGTTCTACCACTGTCGGGTACAATAATTGCTGTACTTTGTGTATATTACGGTGTTGCGCGATGGAATGATTATTTTACTGCACTTGTCTATATCAGGGATCGCTCCAAGTTACCACTACAAACAATTCTTCGAGAGATTATTGCTACTCTTTCAAGTAGTACATCTACAGATGCCTTTTTTTCAGCTTATGCAAATGATACGAAGGGGATGACCGATGCAATACGTAAAGCTGCAGTTGCAAAATACTGTTGTATAGTTGTTTCAACTGCTCCTGCTGTTATCCTCTATATATTTATGCAGAAATACTTTATTAAAGGTGTCATGCTTGGCTCTTTGAAAGGCTAATTAATTTACGGCTGAGTTCTTGAAAAAGATTTTTACCGCAAGTAGCGGTGTAAATAATATAATTTATTTAAAGAAGGAGTTGAAAGGAATGAAAAAAACACTACTTATATTAGTACTTGTATTTATTATGTTGACAACAGCTTGTGGCATACCGGCAACAAGCCCAGGATCTGATACACCTAAGGGGACAGAACCTACAGACAGTACACCTAAAAAGGGAGCGGACCAAGGTAGTGACGAACCAATTACTCTGCATGTATTCCAATATGTGTTGGAAAACCAACAAGTGGACTTTGAAAATCTGTGGTTTTATAAAGAGCTTGAGAAAAAAACTGGTATACATGTTGATTGGGAACTTGTAAAAGACGGTGATTGGAAAACAAGACTCAATTTAATGTTTGCTTCTACCAATTGGCCAGATGTAATTATCCGTGGTGATGTAGACGTGGAAGAGTATGGTGTAACGCAGCAAATTCTCGTTCCATTGGATGATTATCTAGAAGAGAATATGCCGAATTATTACAGTAGATTGTTTATGAACAGTGCTAACGCATCCATACCAGCATCTGATGGAAAGATGTACTATATTGGAAACCTCACAGCTCAGAATGTAAACCATGATGGTAACCACTATATTAACAAAGCGTGGCTTGACAAACTAGGTATGGATATTCCGAAAACAATCGATGAGTTGACAAATGTACTACGCGCTTTCCGTGATAATGATATGAATGGTAATGGCGAAGCTGATGAAATTCCATTTTCAGCAGCAGATTTAATTCACCAAACCCAAGGTGTTTACACTCATTTTGCAAACTTCGGTGTACCGCTCCAAAGATGGGTATATGCATGTATTGATGATGACCAAAAAGTTATGTTCCCAGGCTATATGGACGGATTCCGTGCCGCCTGTGAATGGTTGCACATGTGC
>JAAYPS010000151.1 GCA_012519655.1 Clostridiaceae bacterium
AACATCATATCCGAAGAAAACTCAATTCCTTCTGCTTCATATTACTTTAGTGATCTTGATTATCAGGAGTTCCTTAATGATAGCCTGACTCAAGCCATAACTGCAAAAAACGGTCAACTGTTATATGCTGGAGAGCATGAATATTTGGACAAATTCTTGTCATCCAGAGATGCAAATAAAAAATATGCATTTTCAGCAACACGCGTTATTAGAAATGTAAATACAGGCAAAAGTATTGGATATCTTTTTATCGATGTAAAGAAATCAATATTTGATAATTTATTAAATGAGTTGGCTGAAGGCAGTCAAGGTGAATATTACTTTATTACTCCAGATGGAACGATAATTTCGTCAACATTAAATGAACTTGAGGAGGGTTCCGAAGAAGTAGAGTCAAATACAATTCCAATCAATGAACAAGAATGTATTAAAGAGATTTATCTTGATCAAACAGTTACAGAAGGTTCAAAGATAGTTACATACAATGATGAAGAACATCTACTAACATATTCATTTATTGCAGAATCAGGGTGTCTGATTGTTTCGTTAGTACCAACCAGTATTTTAATGGAAGCATCTAACTCTATTCTAAAATGGACACTAATCCTAATATTTGCAGGTGCTGCTTTCGCAATTTTCGTAGGCATATATATATCACTAAATATGGATAGAGCCATTAATAGTACTATGTTTGCAGCTCAACAGGCTGCTTCGGGTGACTTAACAGTTCAATTAAACTCAAACAGAAAAGATGAATTTGGACTGCTCTCAAATACGATTGATACTATGATTTCAAACACCAGAGAACTGATATCAAATACTGCCAATATATCAAGCAAAGTTGAAGAATCAGCAAATACGGTATCCAGCACCACCGATTATGTAACAGATATTTCAAAGGATATAACTGTTGTTATACAGGAAATAGCTAAAGGGGCTTCTGATCAAGCTAGTAACGCAGAAGAAAGTGTTGACTTGATGAATCAGCTTGCTACAAGAATAAATAAAGTGTCGGATGCAACCGATGTAATCGATAAGCTCTCAAAAGAGGCTATTGAAGTTACAAATGTTGGTCTTCAATCTGTGCAGGAATTGGAAGAAAAAGCATCCGAAACAACAGAAAACACAAATGCAATTAATACAGATATACAAACACTTGATGCTCATTCAAAATCAATTAGTAAGATAGTTGATGTTATCCGCTCAATCGCGGACCAGACAAACCTATTAGCATTAAATGCTACTATTGAAGCTGCAAGAGCTGGTGAGGCTGGACGGGGTTTTGCCGTTGTTGCTGACGAGGTTCGAAAACTCGCAGAACAATCCATGAAAGCCACTGAGGAAATTTCGGTTATTATTAAGAATACCATTCAGCAGACCGAGAACACAGTTCTAAGATCAACTGATATGAGAGAAGCCTTAGAATCTCAAAATGAAGCAGTTAATAAAACCATTAATGCCTTTAAGAGTATATCCTCATCCATGTATGAACTTGCTGAAAAAATCGGTGATATTAGAATCGTAACCCAAGAAATGGATGCTTTCAAAGCTAGTTCAGTTGAATCCATTCAAAATATATCTTCTGTGTCTGAGGAAACCGCAGCCTCATCTGAGGAAGCTAACGCCTCAACCGAAGAACAATTGGCAAGTATAGAGCATCTCGCTTCATTAGCTAGAGACCTTGGAAAACTGGCTGGAGATATGAAAGTATCAATTAAAGTATTTAAAGTATAAACTGAAATAATTATATAGTGCAAGAAAAGCCGCATAATGCGGCTTTTCTTGTAAATGTAGTCTTATTTAAGAAACATGTTCCATTATAACTGAAACAACATTTTCAATTGGAATTTCCAGCGCTGTTGCAAATTCTTCATAAAGGTTTTTTTCTGCCGCCTTCATGATCTCTTCATCTGCCTTCATTAGCTTTTTACCGATACAGGCTTTCCTCTCCTTTTCAAGGTATATAGTTTTAATGAGTTGTGCCCATTTCTCACTATCACCTTCTTTGAGAGCTGTTTTAAATGTCTCGTTTCTTCGCCTGTCGTCCTCAATCCAAATAGTTTCTTGCTCAGGTAAAGACTCCAACAATGACATAGCGTCATCTTTATCAAGAATTTCCCTCATGAAGATTTTAGTATTATCTACAGGTGTCTTTATTGTTAAGTTATTCCCATAGACTGGCTGCATAATATAATACTCAGTCTCTTCATCATTAATATCTTTTTCTTTCCTGATATCTATAATTTTATATACTCCCATTGAATTGTAAATAACATAGTCGTTTACCTTGAACATTGTATCCTCCTCTATCTATAGTCTTTACATATTTAATGAATTTATTTGAAAAATTTAAGATAAAAAAATTTAATTTCAAATAAAGCATAAACTAATTGTTGCTGCTACTACTTTTATTACATGAATTAGCATAATTCATGATATGACTTCGATGAGCGCGCATGTGCTTTGCGATAGTAAAATTGCATGCGTATAAGTTCCGCTTAAGGCTATTATATCATAAAATTCACTTTTTAGTAAGTGCTTAGGGAAATTCCGATGTGAGCTACCATAAACAGACTGTAATAAGGTTATCTCATATTGAAGTAGTTAATGCTAATGTTAGGCAATACTTATGCAGATACTCTTTTTAAGTATTGCCGGTATACATAATTGTAGGAATAAATGGAATAATATATATAGTTGCACAATTATCCTTTAACTCAATAAATGCTTTTTGGTGTTTGCTTATTAGAACTTGTCGTAAGGAGTGTGATACTTAGTGCAAAAAGTTGCAAATTGGATTCAATTAGGAGATATTTCGGCCTTTTTCTTCTTTAACAGGTCACTAAGAAATCCAATAACAGACCGTTTGATGCCCCTACTTACTAAATTTGGTGGCTCTGTATGGTCTATAACCATAACTATTGTTCTATTATTGATCAAAAAAGCTTTATGGCATAATGTTGGTATTTATTTGGGCCTTTGTCTTTTTGTAAGTAATCTCATTGTGCATTTGTTTAAAAAATTTCTGCCAAGACCCCGCCCATATTTGGCTCTAAATAATGTGACAACTGGTTCGAAACTCTACAAAGATGCGTCATTCCCATCAGGCCATTCTACTGCTTCTTTTTGCATGGCAACGGTTTTTTCTAAGGTCATACCACACTTAAGCATACTTTTCTTCCTCTTGGCTTTTCTTGTAGCAGTTTCAAGAGTATATCTTGGAATGCACTATCCTTCCGATGTTACTATTGGTGCAATACTAGGTGTTGTAACGGTGTTAGTAATTGGGTACTGCAATGTCATCTAAAAGACCTTTACTGTCTTCGCTTTTTTGTTTTGGCTTTTATAACATGTACTGTAATGTCATCTAAAAAACCTTTACTCGCTTGTTAATTATTATATTTAGATGTAATATAAATATGTTGTGTTTTATTCCGCAAGTAAGAGGAGAGTATACTTTATGATTCTTCAGAGCAAAAAAGTTTTTATCTCGGGTCAGTTTATTCCTGCACAAATTGTTGTTGAAAAAGGGATAATAGTTGGGATTAACCCATATGGCAAAGAGAAGTCAGATGAAGATTATGATAATATGTTAATTGTTCCTGGTTTCATCGATGTACATACTCATGGGATGAGCGGATATTCTGCTGATGATATCTCTACAGAGGGCTTAATTCGTTGGCAAAATGCATTACCATCTGAAGGTGTCACATCCTTCTTACCAACAACTACTACTCAGAATAAAAATACAACTATTAAATCTTTGGAGAATATTGCAAAGACTAAAATTCAAAGACATAAGGGTGCCCAAATCATTGGCGTACATCTTGAGGGTCCTTTTTTGGATGGTGAGTACAGGGGAATGCACATGGAAGAACATTTACGAGTGCCTTCCATAAAGGAGTTTGAAGAATATCAAAGTGTTTCAAATAATTTGATAAAATATATTACCATTGCCTGCGAGCATGATGAGGATTTCTCACTAATAAAATATGCAAGTCAAAAAGGTGTGACTGTATCTATTGGTCATAGTGGGGCAGATTTTGAAAACGCAATGTTAGCTTTAGCAAACGGCGCAACATGCTTTACCCACAGTTTTAATGCTATGAAACCATTACACCATCGCAACCCTGGAGTTGTTGGAGCATTACTTAGTTCCAATGCCTTTGTAGAAGTTATAGCAGACGGACATCATGTCCACCCAAACGTGATAAAAATACTTTTCAATTCAAAGAATATGTCAAATGTTATTATTGTAACAGATTCCATAGGGGTTAAAGGATTGCCCAAAGGTGTGTACGAAGTATCTAACACTAAGGTAACCTTAGACGAATATGGAACAGCACGTACTTTCGGTAAAGATACCATTGCGGGTAGTTCTCTAAAAATGAATGAAGGTGTTCGCCTACTAGTCGAACAAGCATCGGTTTCTATAGAACATGCAATTATGGCAGCTACATTAACCCCCGCAAGAGCTCTTGGCATTGAAGATAAAAAAGGTCAAATAAAATATCAAAACCATGCGGATTTCACAGTCCTTAATACCGATTTTAGTGTTGTCGCTACATATTGCATGGGTGAGCAAGTGTTTTAGAGAACCAGTACAAATTACTCATCACTACAAGAACTCTGGAAGATAAATTATCATTCCAGGATAAATAAGATTTGGATTTACTATCATCGGGTTATATGCAAGTACTTCATCACATGTGATGTTAAACCCGTATATTTCAAAATGTTCTTGGTTATAGCTATGGACAATATCATCTAGTGTATCTCCAGGTTGAACAATATAAGTGTTCATAGGCACCATTTTAGGAATGTTTATAACTTGACCTGGGTAAATCACATCAGGATTAGAAATATCCTTGTTCACACGTAGAATTTGAGTATAGTTTAATAGAAAAAACCTCTGAGCAATATTATAAAGAGTATCTCCGGGTTGTACAATGTACTGATCAACATACAAATACATAAGAATTTTCCTTTTATATAGTGTTATGGGGGCATTTTGCAATGCTATTTTCAAGTACCGCTGTGCAATATGTTGTGGTTGTGCATTAGGTCTCTCAGCACATATTGAACAGCTAAATTTAATAAAGTACATTGGCAAA
>JAAYPS010000152.1 GCA_012519655.1 Clostridiaceae bacterium
ACAACAACACAGAGGGACGGTTCTTTTGTGCTAAATAACACAGGGGGACGGTTCTTTTGTGCTAAATAACCACGAATAACAAAACACTCTTTTGCGCTAAATAATGCTAACTAAATAGCTACGCGGATTAATGATATACTGAAATATATCAAATTGGTTATAACGGGTTTAACTAAGCAACGCACCTACGAGTGATATAATGAAAACATATCAACATGCATAATAAAACATGCATATGAGGGAAATAAAACAGACACCGAGGATCTCGAATTTTGTGCAAAAGAGCGAAACTATACTCAAAGGCAGGGGCTAAAGGGCGTTTCGTCAAGAAGTTGGCAAATGATAAAATAATTAGCAAATATTGTTCTAATAAAGAATTGCTATGCTATAATGTTTTATGTAATTCCATATATAAGGGGCAATATTATAAGCTGAAATTGGGGTGGATTCTTGAAGAAAATATTAAAGTCTACAATTGTATTTTATATTATATTAATGTTGTTGATTAATATAAGTCCAACTTTGGCAAGAGACCAAGAACAGTCACGCTTGGGACAGTCGAGTATTCAACACAGCACAGTCAAAGCAAATATCGAATATCTTTACCCCTCGAATTTACGTAGGGATGTTTTCTTTGATGGGAACCTTACTGAAGAAAACCTGTCATATCTTAAAAACGTCCCACATTCGGAGGCATTAAACACATTAAATGTCCTCAGGGGTGATGAAGATGGTGACCTAATGCTTAATAGAACTGCATTTCGTGTTGAGGGTGCCACAATGCTCATTCGTCTTTTGGGTGCTGAAAAAGATGCGATGAGTGGCAATTGGTACCACCCATTTACCGATGTGCCCGATTGGGCTAACCCCTATATTGGCTATCTATATAAAAGTGGACTTACAAAAGGAGTTGGAAATAATAAATTTGGTTCGGACCACATGGATGAAAAATCGTATTTGACTTTTCTACTCAGGGCCCTTGGCTATAGTGATAAAGAAGGCGGAGATTTTACATGGGATACTGTCGCCCAAACAGCTATTGAAGTAGGTCTTTTAGAACCTGGAGAAGAGGCTCAAATTAGCAATCTCTTAAAACGTGAACGGCTTTCAGAGCTATCATGGAGAGGAATGTTCCTCAACCATAAAATTGAAAACAAGCCACTGCTAATCTATCTATATGAGCAGGGAATGATCGAATACGAAAATGTTAACTTACTCTTCTTGAAAAACAAGAGCAGGATAATTGATCAATGGTTCGCATACTTACCAAAAATTGAACAGGCTTTCAAAAATCATGACGAAGAAATTGAGTTGGTGTTGAGTCAGAGTTTGGCGACCGATGCTGATTTACAGATATATATTAGTTATTTGCTAGAAAGGGTGCAAAGGAGTACCGGTGTCTTTTTAAATAAACATAGCTATTCGACAAGACTGCGACAACAGGGAAGTAATTACACATTGTACATAAATCCTACTTATGTCAATACTGTTTCTCGTGATGCAAAACTATCCCAATGGATTGATTTGATTATATCGGAAATAATATCACCAGATATGACTGATTATGAAAAAGAAAAGGCGGTACACGATTACCTAATAACGTATCTTGAATATGATACGCGACCTGTGTCAATTATACCGGACTCCTCATTTAACGCGTTGGGAGCTTTGGAAACCCGTGTTGCTGTATGTAATGCATATGCTGAACTGATGACACTTATCCTAAATCGTGTAGGTATTCCATGCCGCACAGTTATAGGTTATGCAAACCTAACAGAACATGCATGGAACATGGTATTGATAGATGGGGAAACTTATCATGTGGATGTAACGTGGGATGATCCAGTTACAGATTATAGTGAAAATACAATTAGGTATGATTATTTTAATGTAACAGATAAAGAAATGAAAAATGACCACGCTTGGATTGAGGATAATTATCCCGCGTGTAAGGCAACAAGTCAAAATTATTTTGTGAAAAATGGTTTAGTTGTTGAGCACAAAGAGGAATTAGAGTCAGCAATTAAGACTGTTTTAGAGAATCGGAAGACTAGTATTATGCTAAAACTTTCAGATTCAGAAACTAAAAACTTCGATATACATGATACAATTAATTCTGTTAATGCTGTTGAAGGTTATGTTATAACAAGGTATTTATATTCTTACAATGAAACTATGAGTATAATTTTTCTAGATTCAATAGAATATGTAGATTAAAACTCGAACACAAGGAACACATCGAAAAGAACACAAAGGGACGGTTCTTTTGTGTTCCCATCGCTAAACAGGAGGCGGGTTCTTTTGCGCACAAGAGCTTTTTGTAGAACGCTGGTTATTTTTTGCCCAAACCTTTTAAGAGGACAAACGTTTTTGTGTCAAAAAGCTTCTTAGAAGAACCAAAGGAACCTTAGCTTATCATGTTATTTGGATTAAAAAAGGGGTCTAATCTAGTTTTACAATTAAAAGAGTAAAAAAGTTTACTTTATCCAATTTTTGCCATTGCATTTAGTCCAGATATAGTGTACAATTAAAAACGTTCGTCGGGGTGTAGCGCAGCTGGTAGCGCACGTGGTTTGGGACCATGGGGCCGGGGGTTCAAGTCCTCTCACCCCGACCAATAAGAGTGGTTATATGAAATTTAAGAGTTTCATATAACCACTCTTTATTTTTATGTTAACATGCAGAACACAAGGGGACGGTTCTTTTGTGCTTAATCACATCATATCGCCCTGATTATTCCAAAACTAACACCGGTTAACCGCTCAATTTGCCTTAAGGACATCCCTTTTTCTCTACAAGCCTTAATTACCTCATTTCGTTTTTTCCTGTCAAAATATCGAACCTCAGTTGGGCTTTTGACAAAGGAAATGCTTTTTATGAAATCGTTGGCTTCTGCATCGGTTAATCTAACATTCTGATCATAATCTAAACAACGATCTTTGTTTTCAGCAAAATTAAATTCCTTAAATAGCTGTATTGCTTTCGTTCGTTCGATAGAGAACATATCAAAAGCATAATCAATATCACAAATTTTAGATTCTCCGAGATATTCATTATAACTGCTCCAACGGTAATTAGAGATATTTTCTACTATACCCGCCTTTATAGGATTTTGATGTATATAACGAAGGACTGTTAAAAAATAACTATCATTATTAACTGCTTCACTTCTATATCGATCTTGAAATAAATGTCCCCGACGATTATATTTCCAATTGTACCAATACACATAGCTGGCACCAATCCGTTTAAAAGCCAGGCCTAGATCCTCCGTATCCTCCTTCATTAATAAGTGAATATGGTTACTCATCAAGCAATAAGCATAGATTGTGTAACCACTCTTTTCTTGGTATGTTTTCAATGTCTCTAGGTATTTTATGTAATCCTTATCATCCTTAAAAATGATTTGATGGTTCACACCCCTAAACATCACATGATATATCCCTGAGTTACTTTTTTTTCTTGCTACTCTCGGCATATTATCACCTCAAATATATATCCACATCCTGTATATAGCAAAGACAACACAAAAGAACCGTCCCTCTGTGTTATTGGTTGTAAATGGTTTGCGAGCTCTTTTTGTGCATTAATATGGCAGACACGGTTGTATCGTCCGCACCTGTGGCGAAGCATGTTTGCCTTTCCACACTCACGCCATTGCCGAAAATCTGTCCTTCGATTGTTGACCGTCTGCCACTGTTGATATCTCCTGTCTTCAAGTTGATGGTTGAATAAACCCCCGTCTTTGATGCGGCTCCTACAGTTAAGATCCCCAGAGAGGCACCTATTCCGCCAAACAAAGTCAGATCCCGAGTCTTTGGATTGTAACGTATATTTGTAGAGCCTATGAACGTAAGATCTAACTCATACCCTGTTTCAGTATTGATTGTGACTGAAAAAGGCCCTAATGAGACCGAATAAGAATCCTCAGTCGTGATTGGGCCTTCACGAGGCTTTTGCTGATCTGGTTCGGCTTTCTCATCACTGCCGTCTTCAGGGGAAATATCTTCGGGCTCTTGACTTCCTTCCTGTAAAGGCTCCTCATCTAAGGGGTCCTCATTGACGGGAGGTTTCGGGGGTGCTGGTGGCACATACCTTTCACCCATCTGTGAACTAGGGAAGTCTGGAAAGCTAGGGAGTTTTATACTGGCCGCGCCTCCAGACATGTCAGGATCGACGGTCACAAAATTTAGCGTTATCATAAACCCATTAAGAGTTCCACCAATAACATAGGGCATCAATGCGCTGGCAACAGTAGCTTTGCGTGCTTGCTGATAACGGTTGTACGTTTCATCATTTCCAATATGTCCAAGAACTCCACCGTAATATGCCCAATATTCCTCCATAAGATCGGCTGTTTTCTTGTAACCTTCTTCAAGTTTGGGGTTCACAGCTTGAAGAAATTTGTCCATGTCTTGCTTGTTGGCTTTTTGCACATCTGAATCGTAAACACTGTCATTATCGACCAGATTAGTTAAGACTATAGTTGCTGCTTGTAGTGGATCTTTATCAGCTAGCTTAAAAAAGGTCTCATTATATTGTGAAAGGCTTGGGCTTAGTGTATCATCATTACTAAAAACTTCTTCATAAGGCTCCTGGAAGTACTCATCGAGGTACTCTTGCACCTTAATTTGAGTATAATCTTCCAGAATGTTCAACCAAAAGACCTCTGCTTCATAGGAAATCTGAAGCCATCCATCGCTAGAGACAGTCTGACCGCTCTGTGCGTCATCAAATACTTTTTTAAGAATCATTTTTGAGATTGTCTTTGTTAATTCGCCGCCATCCACTTCACCGTCTTCATCGGTTAGCCCTGCAAGGTCTTCAAGCATGCTAAGTGCATCCTCAAGCGGTGCTTTGACATGTTCGAAGGCAGACATCCCGTATTGAGCTCCATCACTTAGTAGGATTGAAGAGGCTGCATAAACATCCGTCGAGTTGCGGCCAAGATTAATTTCGCGTGGAATCTGCAACTGCCCAGCTGGAGTATCCAAAGTATCATCAAAGGGGGTCCGACTTTTTGAAAAATCCATTAACTGCATCATACTGTATTGCTCAAAAATGGGCTTTGCAATACTCTCAAAATACTCCTCGTTCCTTTGTCTTAGTGCCTTGTAGGTTTCGGTCACCATTGATGTGTAGCCTTCTCTAGCGCCTTCAAGCATATGTAGAAAAGCTGAAGAATAGTCGCCGGTGTCCATATAGCAAAGCATCATACCCTGGTGGCCGGGTCCACTTGTACTATTTAAGGATAGTATTTTCATGAAGCATTTTTCAGCATAGGGGGTATTTTTAAGTTCGAGGGAACACATACCAAGACTGTATAAGATGGGTTCACTATCGGGACTAAGCTTTAGTGCATATTGTAAGACGTGGAATGCATCCTCATTGGCGTTTGCTTCCCGAAGAATTGTAGCGAAATTTAGCGCAGAACGTGGGTCATCCGGAAACTCTGCTGCTACCATTGAGGTCACGGCTGATGCTAATTCGGGGTATCCGTTTGCGTACAAAAGTGCACCTATATCATTTAATACATCGGGATCATAGATATCCTTAAATTCCTCTTCATCCTCAGATTTCATTATTAAGTTTTGCGAGCCATTTAGTACAACAGAAGGTAGATTAAAATATAAGGAAGAAGTCAGTCTGTTTACAAGTGTGGTTTCGGTTGTTTCTTGGTGTGATTGTGGTAAAACAGCGCTTGATAAAGATTCCGTATTTGTACCCGAGGTAGCAATTGTAGTATTTTGAGAGGTGTTATCATTAGCTTCTATTTTTCTGAAGAACTCAGTTATTTCTTTAGCACCATTTTTAATGTCTTCAAAATGTTCTTTTTGTTCACTGTTTAGAGAAAGATTAATCCTATTGGATACCTTCTTTGCGAATTTACCGAAGTTTTCAATTTCCTTGTCTGTTGGCAGCGTAAGATTTTGTTTGTTCTCCAGTTCATACGCAGCGACAGGGGTAGTGTGGAAACCAAATAAAAACCCCTTGGTTAGTCTTGAGATAAAAACAGGATCTAGGAAAAAGTTTGCCACGGTCATGGATAAAATAGTGATTACAAGAAGGAATGCCAATACTTTTATGAAGCGACGTTTTTTCTTTTTGATAGGGCGTTGAGCTACTTGAGCTTGATGGGCATATTGGCCTTCCGGAAAAGGGTGTGGATTGCTTGACATAAATATCATTCCTCCAAAAGTTCTACTGATAAATAGGCATAGAAAACTGAAGAATCTCAATTGCGATGCATATTAAGTTACGGAGATGTTGGATGTAGTCAAACAAAGATGAACAATATATTAAATACTATTTGATTTGATTATAACAAAAACTAGTAATTGTGTATATAACTATTTGCATTTCCACACAGAGGGAC
>JAAYPS010000153.1 GCA_012519655.1 Clostridiaceae bacterium
GTAGGAAACGTGCTTATGAACATCAAAAAACAGTGCAAGCTCCCTTGGTATTAACGAGTTAACGCAAAAAGAAAAGATCTTAGAAAGCTTGAAACCTAAGTCGGATATAATCAATTAGTGTGTTTTTATTACTCAAGTGATTGATATACTGTAATTTGACTCGTCATCCCAGTCAATATTATCAATTACCCAGGCAGTAAGCTCGTTGAGTGATGGATGTATCACCATGGAATCATTAATAGGGGTGAAACTTCCAAGAGGTGGGTATACCAGCTTATCATTTCCACTCCTCCGCTTTCTTTCACATTTGTGATGTGAATTCATTAGATATACAAAAGGTTGCAGAAGAATTGACGCGTGAGGTCCGACTATATGAACGCCGAGTATGGTGTCGCCCTCGCCTACAATAATCTTGACAAAACTATTATCGCTCGAGTCTCTTGTTATGCCTAAAGCTATACCACCGGCAATTTGAGAATAATAATTCCTGCCAATCCAATATCTCTGTCCTGAAGCCCTTACTTCTTCCTCGGTCATACCAACATGCGCAACTTGCGGCCACGTGAATATTGCCCAGGGGACAGCATTATATATGGCTTTTCTTTTCTCCTGATAACCAAATAGGTTCTGTATAAGAATTTCTGCTTCATAATTTGCCTTGTGTCTGAACTGATATTTTCCGTTTATATCGCCGATTGCACATATCCCCTTTTGGGTGGTTTCTAAATATTCGTTCGTTTTTATCCATCCCTTTTCATCGGTTTCAACATCTGTATTATTGATCTTCAATGTATCTGTGTTAGATCGAACTCCTGAAGCTATGAATATTTCATCGGCTTCAATAATTTTTCTTTCTCCCGTTAGAGCATCTTCCAGGGTTAATGTTTTTAATTTGCCCTTTATTCCCGAAGCAACAACTTTGCTGTTAGTCAACACGGTAATTCCATTGTTTTCAAATTCAGCTGTAACAACATTACTTATTTCCTCTTCTTCGGTGGTCAGAATACGTGGCCTCATTTCAACGATCGTAACCTTTGTGCCAAATGCAGAGAAAATATGAGCAAACTCGGCACCTATAGCACCACCGCCTACTATAATTAAGCTTTGCCATGGTTTTTCAGGAAATTTATCTCCAAAAAAGGTTTCGGATGTAATATAGCCCGTCTGTTCAATATCCTTTATGGGAGGAATAAATGATTCTGCGCCGGTTGCTATAATAATAAGGTCACTTTGAATTTCCTCTGAAAAACTATTGTCGTCATACTTAACACGCAGAGTCTTTTTACCTGTAAACTCGGCGATCCCTTTATATACCTGTAAATTTTCAACCTTTTTTAAGCTATTTTCAATTTGAATATTATGGTTTATCTGATCCCACATCCGTTTTGAAATCTTATTCCAATCAACTATTGGCTTACTAAAACCAATGCCAACCCTATCAGCTTTTTCAGACTCACGAACTAAATCCGCAGGGTAAACAAGCATTTTTGAAGGAATGCAGCCTTTTGTCAGACATGTCCCGCCAAATTTGGACTTCTCAATTATTGCACAGGACATTCCGGCAGAAAGAGCAGCTTCTATAACCATAAGCCCTGCCCCGCTTCCAATAACAATAATATCAAAGGTCTTCATACCGTTACCTCCTCGTGGCATATAAATATTAATGTAATCCTTTAATCAGATTATCATACCTTATTTGCTATCTCAAATCATAATTGGCAATGACACTTTTATTAATTTGTCAATGTTTTCTTATGTCATAAGTCCCAAACACATAGTTACTACCTTCTCCACATGGGACGAGTTACCAAGCTTGATGTCTAGGTTTTTTTTAGGTGAGTACGTCTGCGGGAACATGTCGACTAAAGATGTACGTTCGTGGGAATAGGTCAATAAATTTTGTTATATGCCAAGGCTTAAAGTCATCTTGTTCATCCTATTACGATCTTCAAC
>JAAYPS010000154.1 GCA_012519655.1 Clostridiaceae bacterium
CTGACGGTTCTTTTGTGTTGTTTCTTAAGTGATCAGAACCACGAAAAAATAGCTACTCAGATAAATAAGTAGCTAACGGGTGTATATTTCAAAATAAATAACACAAAAGAACCGTCCCTCTGTGTTCTCTGTGTTACCGTGTTATCGCAGGGAAGCAAGAAGATTTGTAAATTCTTCAGGAAGGTTTGCTTCAAATTGAACTATCTTACCAGTGGAAGGATGTCTCAAGGATAGAAATCTTGCATGCAGCATCTGACCACTGGTAATTTTGCTTTTACTGCTGCCTGCGTATAAAGGGTCACCATAAACTGCATGGTGAATATATGACATATGCACTCTTATTTGATGTGTCCTGCCAGTTTCAAGCCTTAGTCGGACATGGGTAGCACCACTGAGACGTTCTAACACTTCGAAATGTGTTATTGCATTCTTTCCTTTACCAGGTGTAACAGCCATCTTTTTTCTGTCCACAGGATGCCGACCTATGGGAGCATCTATAACGCCTGTTTTTTCGCTGATAACCCCCTCAACAATTGCTTCATATATCCTGCCCATACTATGGTCTTTTAATTGTGAAGCAAGGGATTGGTGTGCAGCATTATTCTTTGCCACAGCAATTAGACCTGTTGTATCTTTATCGATACGATGAACAATACCAGGCCGTATTACACCATTAATATCAGAAAGGGAATCCTTACAATGATACAAGAGAGCATTTACAAGAGTTTTATCATTATTCCCAGGCGCAGGGTGAACAACCATATCTTTAGGTTTGTTGATTATTAAGATATCTGAATCTTCATAGATAATATCTAATGGAATATTTTCAGGTTCTATAGAAAGAGTCTGAGGCTTTGGTATACTAACCGATATTTCCATCCCAGCATAGGTCTTGGTTTTGCTTTTCGTTCTTTGTCCATTCACAAGTATGCAGTTATCATCTATTAGTTTTTGGACATAATTTCTGGATATATCGGGTACTTTTGAGGACAAAAAAACATCAATACGCTGCCCTGCCTCTTCCTCCTCAACTTTAAGCACTATATTTCTATTGCTACTCATTAAGTCCATCACCTGTTTCGCTACTCAGAGGTTCATTGGATTCTTCCGCCTCTTCATTGTTAGGCTCTTTATAGATGAAAATAATATATATGGCAAGTAATATTGTACCGATATTTACACAAATGTCTGCAACGTTAAACACTGGATAATCGTATCCAAAAATATAGAAATCCAAGAAATCAGTTACTTTGCCATATAATAGGCGATCGATAAAGTTTCCTAATGCTCCACCTAATACGATCGAAATGGCCAACCTTAAAATCTTAGATTTGTTTTTAATCATAACGTAAATCAATACAAAAGAAATAATTATTGTTAGTATGATAAAAAAGTATCGACCGTTCTTTAATATACCAAATGCAGCACCCGTGTTTTCAACATGTGTAAAATAAAAAAAATCTTGAATTACTTCATTACTTTGCCCTAAAGGGAGATTGTTTTTTACATAGGTTTTTGTTATTTGATCAAGTGCAAACAATACTGCAACTATAATAGCCCAGAGCATGAACCTTCCTCCTTTTTGATTTCCATAACAGTATACCCACAGGTTCAATACGATGTCAACAAAAGGATCTTACTCAACTGTTATGCCCTGATAATAGTGTTTGAGTATTTGTTCATAATTATAGCCTTGCCTTGCAAAGCCCTTTGCACCCTCTTGACTCATACCAACTCCGTGACCCCAGCCTCTTCCACTGAAAACATAAGTGTTTGATGACATATTTACTTTATTAACGTTATTGCCACTTCCAACTACAGCAACAGTATTGCTATATGCTGATAGCTTTGTGGTACCTGATTTGGATGTCACACTCCTACCGTCCAGAGATAGCGTTTTCAATGTACCATCTGCACTTCTAACAACAGCATTCCCTGCAGACTGAATTGTATATTTTTGACTGTTCAGACTAAAAATCATCCTCGTGTCTTGTGTATAGTATGTTATAGATCCTTTCGTTCCTGTAATTCTTAGCTCTGTAACACGACCTGAGGGTGAATAATTTTCTGCACTGACAGAAAGAATATCCCCGATTTCAACACCACTAATAAATAGTATTTTCTTAATTTCCTCAGCGGATAATGTTTTTTGCCATATATAATGAGAGGATGTTTCTGATTCATATGGATCTTCTACACTTACTAAATAGGGAATTTCTGAACCCCATACCTCTTTAACATTGGCGGTCATACCTCCGCTTGAAGCAAAATAATAGACATGTGCAAGATTGCCATTGTACAGCATTTTCTTACCTTTTGTTTCATCAACTGCTCTGTTTGCAGACTGCCGCTCACTATCATATCCGTTATAAACTTGTGAAGATACAGTATCTGTCAGATCAAAACCCCAATTACTGTATCTGTTTAGGTTTCTATATGTATATGTCCTTGCAGCAACAGCTTGGGCTTTAACTGCTTCTAAGGGTGCGTCAGCCTCAATTTCTGCAGGCACTACTCCATAAAGGTATTGCTCAATATTTATAATATTAATAAGAGTCATATCACTATCTGTATATCTTCTTATTTCAATATAGTTTCTATACCTCTTCCCATTAACAGATAAAAGGTATGGATCGTTCTCCTTCTTTGGACGAACTTGTAAGTATCCGTCTACTCCACCATAAACCAAACACACATTGAAGTTATCATCATAAATTACTACTCTTTTATTAGATTCCTCAACTACTGCAATGTCCTCATATCCAGTAGTTTTTTTTACATTGGAAATATCATTCTCTGCCGCTCTCCTATCTGAATAAAAGCCCATCCATACTTGCCATCCATTTTCATATGCGACATAAGCATTTACTCCAGTGCTTTCAAGAAGTTCAACAATGCTCATAGCTGTGCCATAGTCCTGAATCATTCCCCCCACCTTTAAATGCCACGGACCAATTACTTGCCCTGCATATGGTATTCCTTCGGTAGGTGAATATTCTAAAACACCATTATCAGTTCTAATGAAATGTCCATCTTTTCTAATTATAAGAGGACTGCTATTGTTTTGTTCTAAAAGAATTGAAAAATTATCATTGTTATAGAAGCCGACATCAAATCCCTTTACTGCACTTACCCGAACACTTGCTACAGAATCACTACCATAATTCAAGCCTATTCTTACAGTACTTCGATAATCTGCCGCAAAAGAATTTACATTTAGAGTAAAAACAAGAATAAATAAAGTTACACTTAAAAAGCAAACGATTTTCTTCATAAATAACCTCTTTTTCCTTTGTACATTAAAAAATTGTCTTTTAAAATATATCGGACGCAATTAATAAAATAGATATACCATTTCGTGTGTTTTCAATATATGTCATGAAATCTTAATCATTACGAAATCTTTATTAATACAAATTTTAATTATTATGAATTCATAATTAAATACAAATTTTTATATTTTTAATTACTATGAATTCTTAATCATTACGAAAATCTTAGTATTACGAAATCTTAACTATTGTTAAAATCAAATTCCAGTATATTCCTACTTAATTATTCCAATTCTAAATACCCCCGAGGGCATTTCTTAGATAGCAAAATGCCCCGGAAGCTTATTATAATTATTCAGACTTAACCCTCTCCATTAACTTTTCGTAAAATAAGTCTGGATCTACAGGAATATCAACCCAATCATCTATCCACGAAGATAGGTGCATTGCATTAGAAATTTGAAGACCATTTATACCTTCAATACCCGGTGCTAATAGTTCTTCTCCTTTAAGTATTGCATTGGTAAAGTTCTGAGTTATTTCGACATGCTGTCCTCCTTGACCAGAAGGAACGGGGATATCACATCTCCAGCACTCAGGTTTAGCAATAGCGCCGCCACTATATTCTTCATTGAATTGCCTTTCAGGAACTCTTAATCTATCAAATGTAAGCTTTCCATCCTCAATAACAACTTTGCCCTTATCTCCCATTACTTCTAAGCGGTTTGTTTCAGGGGTCATAGCAGTAGAAGTAACAAACACTCCTGTTGCGCCATTTTCGTATTCAACAAAAGCCGTCACCTCATCCTCAACTTCAATCTTATGATATTTGCCAAAATAGCAAAAGGCTCTGACTCGTTTTGGCATGCCACAAGTCCATTGCCATAAATCTAATTGGTGAGGATCTTGGTTAAGCAAAACGCCACCACCTTCACCTTTCCATGTAGCACGCCATCCGCCTGAATCATAATAACTTTGAGGTCTATACCAATCTATAATCCAATTTGTCCTTTTTATTTCACCAAGTTCACCCGATATAACTAAATCACGTAGTTTTTGATATAATGGATTGGTTCTTTGGTTATACATGATGCCAAATACTTTATCAGTTTTTGCAGCTGCCTCGTTCATCTCCAAAACCTGCTTTGTATATACTCCAGCGGGTTTTTCAACTAAAGTATGTAGTCCTTTTTGCAATGAATAAATAGCAATTTTAGGATGATCATAATGAGGAGTTGCAATAAGAACGGCGTCTATCATTCCGCTATTAATCATATTTTGATAGTCGTTGAACAATTTTACATCGGGGTACAGAGCCCTGGCCCTTTTCAATCTTTCGGGATTATCATCACATATACCTGACAAAATACATCCAGATACCTCACCATTGAAAATGTATTTTGAGTGATTCTCCCCCATAACTCCAAAACCAATGATTCCTAATCTTACTTGTTCCATATGCAAACCTCCATTATTTGTAATATTTGAATCTTTTGCAATGTTACTTAAGTCAGCTGTACAATATATTGCGGCTGCATGAAAGGTAATCACCACATATTACACAGCAATTTTTATTATGGGCATTGAAAAAATCTTAATTCACTTCCTTTAGAATAGCTCTAAGAGCAGTTACTGCAAGTTCAAACTTTCCGGGTCCGCTTTGCTCCATATTGCTTAGGTTCAATGCTTTCTCGAGTCCTGCCAAGCCTTCAAATGATCCAAGATGAGGCTCCAGTGACAATACCATTTCACTATCAACTCTACTATCAAGCTCTTTTATTATTTCAAGAATTTTTCCATCACCATACCCTGCTGGTACCACTTCTCCAGTATCTAGAATTGCATCTTTTATATGCATATAGCTTATATATGGTGCAAGCATATTATAAGCTTTCGGGTATGTTTCTTCATGACATTGAATAAAATTTGCAGGATCAAAAACAGCACGCACATAACTTACATTCATAGATTCAATAATATCTAGACATCTCTGTGCAGTATCTCCGTATATTCCCTTTTCATTCTCATGAGCCAATACAAGTCCTGTGCCTTTTGCAGCTTCTACAAAACCATACCAGCGTTCGAGAACTTCATCTCGATACTTGTCAGGGTTTTCATTTTCTGGCATGTAAAAACTGAACATACGTATATAATCAGTTTCAAGTATACCTGCAAGATTTATTGTGTGTTTGAACTTATCAAGGTGTTCAGAAAAGGGATCCTTTATTCCTATCTTTCCTATAGGTGAACCAAGAGCCGAAACTGTTATTCCCTCATCGTCAAATAGTTTTTTGAACTCCTTCGTCTCTTCTTCGGTATAATCTATAATAGATTTACCATTGACTCCCCTAATCTCAATACGGTCAATTCCAAGCCTTTTAAGCTCTTTCACCTGTACATCTAATTTAGTATCAATCTCATCAGCAAAACCACTTAGCAAAAACTTTGCCATCATATAACCTCCTTTTGCACTTATTAGTTAACAGGTTTCTCGATGTGTGTTATGTAATGTGTAATAAAATTATTACTTTTCATTCTATATGCTATATTATATAATAAGATTAAAAATTTATATAGCAAGATTGAGCAAAAAACTACAGTATTTATAGTTTTTTGTGAAAATTCTTTACCAACATCAAAAATTACAACATTGAAATACTGAGTTAGAATATTTCTAGCAAAATTTCAATGCTAGTTAAGTCAAAATTGGTAGATTTTTTCTTTTAATACCATCTTTAACTGATGCTATTTTTCTGTTATACTTATGACTGTTAGTAAGGAATTTATTAATCTGGGGAGAAGTTATCAGTAATATGTATAGATACATAATTTCGACAGCATAGTTACTGTAATCATTAACATCTCCTCCTACACAGGGCAATTTGCGATATTACTTGTTTTCAATTTTACTGTACAATATATCGTGGTTATCCACGGAATCTTTGCTACCTCATATTGCACAGCTTAAGGTTACATCGCAAAAGCCTTACACAAGATAAAGGAGAGTGTTTCGGTAGAATGAATCGCGTAAAACGAATGATAAGCCTATTAATAGTATTTATGATAGTTTCCCCATTATTTGGTACCCTATCTTATGCAGAAGAAATTGAATTAACTGCAAAAGCAGCAATCTTGGTTGATATGAAAACAGGTCAGGTTTTGTATGAAAATAATGCTGACATGCGTTGGGCACCAGCAAGTACAACAAAGATAATGACAGCACTTGTGGCTCTTGAACATGCTGATATTGATACCAAGATGAAAGCATCTGCCAATGCAATCAACGCAATACCATTGGATTATGGTCTTGCAGGGATCAGAATTGGTGAAGAAATGGAGTTAGAACACCTTTTGAATTTTGTGTTAATTATATCTGCAAATGAGGCTGCTAATGTGATTGCAGAAAACATATCTCCTACAGGAAGAATTAACGAGTTTGTCGACTTAATGAATGAAAAGGCTTCAGAACTTGGGCTTAAGAATACACATTTTACAAATACCTATGGGCTTGATGCTGATGAGCATTATTCATCTGCACGTGATCTTGTAATAACGTCAATGGAAGCTATGAAAATTCCAGTTTTCAGGGAGATCGTTGCGAAGAAAACCGTCCCGTTGCCCGATACTAACTTAAGAAAAAGTAGTGATTGGGAGAATTGGCATATTGATACCACGAACAAGCTGTTGAATAGTACTTCACAATACTATGATCGAGTTACAGGGATCAAAACCGGATATACAAGCAAAGCTGGACGTTGCTTAGTTTTTTCTGCTGTTAACAACGAAGGTCTTGAACTAATAGGTGTAATTCTTGGCACCGAAACATATGACATCCTTTTTAGTGAATCTCAGCAATTATTGGAATACGGTTTTAAGAATTACAAAGTACAAACACTTGTTTCATCAGGAGAGTATGTCGGACGCTATGAAGTAATTGATTCAGTAGACAATATCCCTGTTGATCTGCACATTGTAGGAGAAGTAACCCACCTGCTACCTACTGCATCTGAAAAGTTACAAACAGAAGTTAAAGTACAGGAAACTCTAAACACTCCTTTTACCGCACCAATCCAAAAAGGTGAGATTTTAGGGACCAGAACATGGTTTTACAAAGGTGAAGAAATAGGCTCTGTCCAATTGGTTGCCGTGAATGACATTGAAAAAACAATGGCAGCGAAAATACGGGATAAGGTTACAGAGATTGTTAATGATAAGAAACTTAGATTGATGGCTATAGTGGTAGTTGTCATAATTATCTCCTTCTTCATTTTAAGATTAATTCTAAGAGGTGTTTCGAGAAGAAGAAATTATGGTAACAGACAACGCTACAGATACTAATTCAGTTTTTTATAAAAGAGGCTATCCCAGAA
>JAAYPS010000155.1 GCA_012519655.1 Clostridiaceae bacterium
GAACCCCCGACCTGCTGATTACAAATCAGCTGCTCTGCCAACTGAGCTACACCAGCATACAATATTAAAATGGCGACCCAGAAGGGACTCGAACCCTCGACCTCTAGCGTGACAGGCTAGCGTTCTAAACCGACTGAACTACTGGGCCAATTTTTACTGGTCTTATTGGTGACCCATGGGGGAATCGAACCCCCGTTACCGCCGTGAAAGGGCGGTGTCTTGACCGCTTGACCAATGGGCCGTATTAAGACCAGCGAATATCATTTTACCTTCTTACTAATAAAAAGTCAAGACAAAAATTAAATATTATGTAATGTATTTTTTGCCTGGTTTTACTATGCACACAACAAATGTAAGACATCTCCAAAAAATTAAATTATTTCGTTATGTGATGTCAAGTTACAAGAATTGATTTACATTATTTATGGTTGTTTTAGCATAGTTTGCCATCAATTTTGCAAAGGGTAAAAAAATCACGAATTATGTTACCATTAGTAAATTTGTGATATAATCAATATATAGCATGCAAAACGAATACAGCAAAGGCAGATTGAATATGAAAAACAAAAAAAAAGATACTGACATGACGCAAGGACCAATTATAAAGGTTCTTATTAATTTTTCAGCCCCGTTATTATTAGGGTTAGTCTTTCAACAACTATACAATACAGTTGATACCTTAGTTGTCGGTAATTTCATTGGAAAAGAAGCATTAGCAGCAGTAGGCAGTACAAATTCTATTATTAATACTTTAATAGGTATTTTTATGGGCTTTTCAATGGGGGCAAATGTTATAGTTTCACAATATTATGGCGCTCAAGATGACGAAGAAGTGCGTGATGCAGTTCATTCTTCAGTAATAATGTCTATAGTTTTTTCCATTATTATAACAGTAATCGGAGTAATATTCGTTCCAACTATGTTAAGGTTTATGGATACACCTGCTGATGTTTTTAAAGACGCTGAAACATATTTAACTATATATTTTATTGGTTCTGCAGGACTTATATTCTACAACACAGGTTCAGGAATACTTAGGGCAGTTGGTGATTCCAAAAGACCACTTTATTTTCTTGTTTTTTCAGCAATTGTCAACACTGTCCTGGACTTAGTATTTGTAATTTTCTTCAATATGGGAGTAGCAGGTGTAGCATGGGCAACGGTTATTGCACAGGTGTTTAGTGCTATCCTTGTACTTGTAGTATTATCTCGAACTTCAGGATCATACCGTATACAATGGAAGAGATTAAAGCTTAACATACCCATGCTCAAGAAAATATTTAGAATAGGGCTACCATCTTCAATACAGCAAGGTTTAACGGCATTTTCCAATGTTTTTGTACAAGGGTATATAAATAGTTTCGGTTCAGCATTTATGGCTGGATACGCAGCATATGGAAAAGTAGACGCTGTTGCACTTCTGCCCATGCAATCTATCTCAATGGGAATTACAACTTTCGTTGGTCAAAATATTGGCGCAGGTAAAATCAATAGAGCTAAGAAAGGCGTAAGTCGCTCATTATTACTATCCATTAGTACAACAGCAATTTTGCTCACGCCTTTGGTCATTTTCGCAGAAGGTGCAATATCAGTTTTTAATGGTGAACCAGATGTCATATATTATGGTTCATTGTATATGAGACTGGTATCGCCGTTTTATTTATTATGTTGCATAAATCAGATATATTCTGGGGCCCTAAGGGGTGCAGGTGATACACGTGCGCCAATGGTTATTATGCTGTTTTCTTTCGTATTCTTTAGGCAAATTTATCTTTATATAGTTTCACGTTTATTCGTAGGCAATTTCTATCCTATACTCTTTGCGTATCCCGCAGGTTGGATTGTATGTAGTATACTAATTTATATTTACTACCGTCGTTCAAATTGGGAGCATAGGAGTTTTATTATTCCAACCGATTAAGTGGAGGACGCATAAATAAAAAACTCAAAATATATAGTTCTGCATGGACACCAACTCTAATAGTTGAGGACAAAAATACAAACTCGAAATATTTGTCAGAAGTATATGAGAGCGAGTAAGAAAGCTTATATGAGGAAACTCAAAATAAAAGTAAAAAACCGACTATATAGTCGGTTTTTATTATTGGCTGCGGACTAAGGATTCGAACCCTAACAAAATGAGCCAGAGTCATTCGTGCTACCTTTACACCAGTCCGCAATGTGCCGAACAAAATATATTATAATACAAATTTTAAGCTTGTGCAAGTGAAAAAAGTATTTGCTAATTCAA
>JAAYPS010000156.1 GCA_012519655.1 Clostridiaceae bacterium
GAAAACCTTGATTTTATGCGGTTTCTACTGCCCTTGGAGTTCGAATAGAAGTGAATTTTTGAGCTGTTCTATCCGAGTTCTATCCGGGGCATCAATAATTAAATAATTTGGAGAAGTACCCAAGTGGCTGAAGGGTCCGCACTCGAAATGCGGTAGGTCGTTCATAGCGGCGCAAGAGTTCAAATCTCTTCTTCTCCGCCATGAAGCTGTTAATTTCAAAGATTAACAGCTTCTACTTTATTAAGACGTAAATTTTTCAATAATCTTTGTGGTCTTTTTCTCTATCCTAACAAACCAACCACCCATAATCATACCTGCAATCCACAACAGGTTGCATTCAGCAAAGAAGCCAAAGAGTTATTGGTCATCCTCATCTACACTCCACTCAAATACATTGACAAATTGCAAACCTTCCTTGTAGAGGTCATGCCATTTCGGCAGCCTGGCTATACGTATGAGCTTTGCACCTAGTTTTTCACAAGTACGTTTAGAATCTATGTTAGTGATGTTGTTAGTGAACAGTACCTTTTTCATCCCATGTGCACGAATGACTGGGGCAAGTAGCCGGCAGGCCTTTTCAGCATAACCATGACCTCTATGTTGTTCATCTACACTGTAACCTATTTGACCACCATAATATAAGCCATCTGTATAGCCAATACGAAGATTAAGTTCACCGACATGGCTACCGTTACAGCAAATTTCAAACACATAAGCAGGAACCCATTTCTTTTCAGGAAGGGCCGGCTTTTTAGCAATGCAGTAAAGTTCTATTTCACCATCAGTTAAGTTAGATATATCAACAAAATCATCAAAAATAACCGGTAAGGAATTGTAATAGGAAATCTCTTGCTGCGCTTCCCATTCATCTTTTAGGATAGCATATGAATATTCATCACCGTACTTTTTGTCTGAAAATTTACTTGCTGGTCTCGCCTCAATAAAGCATCCCTCTCTGCGCATGCCTATCCGCTCCATAACTCGATATGAGCCATAATTTTCTGTATCACAGTGAGCAATAATCCTATGTAACCCCAACTCGCTAAAACCAAACTCCACAATACGTTTACCTATTTCAGTACCAAATCCCTGTTTCCAGTAATCCTTATGTACGATCCATCCAATCTCGGCTTCATCATCGCCTACAAGAGATAAATTGCATCCACCTATAAGCTTCTTGCTTGATTTTAATACACTAGCATATTGATAATTTTTACAAGGATGTTCCTTTGATTGCGAAATGGATTGCAATATGAATTCTTTGGTTTGGTATTCATTATTCGGTCCCCAAAACATATACTCAATATTTTCAGCAACACTTGCATAGGAATGAACTGCTTCAAAATCAGTCTCCTCAAATGGTCGTAAAATCAAGCGCTCTGTTTCAAGAATTTTCATAAACATCGTCCCTATTCTAATAATATTTTTAATTATCCGCTGTTCTGCCTAGAATAAATACTTCTTAAAATATAAAACCCCACAGAAATCACTTTTATGTGACTCCGTAGGGTTAAATCAACTACGTGTAAGGCTTCAATACCCCCATGCAGCTCAAACCAAAAGCTCTTATGCATGCTCACCTTTTATAGTATTTTTGCATATGTTTCCCAATTAGTCAATAGGCTATGAAGGAAATCTTGCATTTGTGTAAAGATAGTATGAAAATTGTATATTCATTTTGAGATATCCACATACTTCAACACACGCGAAAGCACACTGGGGTCTGTGGTATAAACATTACCCCTTTTCAAATGTATAGTAAAGTAATGTTCTTAACCCCTGCTATTTCATAGTGATTGTTGATATTTGGCTTCACTTTAGCAGAAGGTTTCACCAACAGGTACAGTAAACATAAAGCATCCATCGGGCTTTCTTTCATCCTTTAGTAGGTTTTGTATTGCACCAACAACTTTATGCAATTTCTCTTGATTGTTTATGACGGTGAATATTGTTTTATTATATGGGTGACGGTCTTGTAGCAAGGTTTTTAATGAGCCAAATAGCGGTATATTTGTAATATCATTATTCACGATAGAACTTGCCATACCTTGACTTTCCAAAATGGTAGCTCCCTTTACATTGTGTTTTACCAACAGAGATAATACCTCCTCAAGGTAGTCTGTATTGTTTAGCACGATTATCAAAACTCTCATTAACTTTCGCTCCCTTCATGAATATAGGTATAGCTGGTACTATCGCTATTCTTCTCTTCATATACCAGCCTGGTCTCTTTTTTGTCTAATCCATTTATTTCTCCAGCTTTTTCAATAGCGATTTTTGAGAAAACCGGACCTAAAGTTTCATATATTAATATACTGAACATGATAATGGTGGTAATGGCTGTAGCGTATTGCGGCAGTTGTTGTCTCACTAAAACTGATAATCCAATGGATACACCACCTTGGGGAAGTAGAGCTAAACCTAAATAATTTGTAACTGCCTTGTCTGCTTTTACATATCGGCATCCTAATAGACTTCCTAAATACTTTCCTAGCCCGCGAGCAAATACATATGCTATTCCAACTAAGCCAATACTTTTTAATATACTCAAATCAAGTGTTGCACCGGCTAGAGTGAAAAATAGCACATAGAATGCAGAAACAAAGTTATTTATTGAATTAAATGCTTTGTCAGGCTTATGTAAAAGGTTCACTAAAGTTGTACCAATCATAATATTAGTTAGTAATGGCGATAAGCCTAATGCTTTTGAAGCCCCAACACCTATGCCTATGGCGATAAGGGAGACAACTTGAAAGTCGTCATGCGCTTTTAACTTTTTTAGAACTACAGCTAATACAAGACCAATAATAAGGCCTAATAATAATGAGCCAACTATTTCAATTAGTGGAGCTAATAATATGTTATAAAACGTTGGTTTTACCCCACTAGCTGACATTTTTGCAAGTGATAGGGCTATACCAAAAGCAATAATTCCAAATACGTCATCTAATGCTACTACCGGCAAAATGGTTCTCGTTAATGGTCCATTTGCCCTGTATTGCCTAATAACAAGAAGAGTAGCAGCTGGCGCTGTTGCCGCTGACATAGAAGCAATAACAATACTAAAAGCAAAATCTTTTTGGAAAATAAAGAACATGACTGAAAAAACAATTACTATTGCGCCAATTACTTCGGCTAATGTAATAATGACAATCGACTTCCCATACTTAATCATGTCTTTTAGTACAAACTCACTTCCAATACTAAAAGCAATAAAAGCAAGGGCTAGTTCACTGATTACTTCCAGTGAATTTGCGTTTTCAGGTGTAATTAGATTGAAAAATGATGGTCCAAGAAACAAGCCAGCAATTAAATAACCGGATACATTAGGCAACTTTACTAAGGTTGCTAATCTGCCTCCGATAAATCCTACTGCTAAAACAATGCTGATTTTTAAGATAATATCTATTGAAATCTCCTCCTACTAGTGGTGACCTACGCCCAACCTGTTTACAAGCACAACAAAGCGTAAATACCATAATGTAATGTATTTGCGCTTGGAGCACTCCTATGAGGTTAGCTGACGGGTTAGGGTTCCCAAGTAACCCTTCTAAAACTAGATTAACCCCAAAAAACGGTTCCCCCACTATGAAACATATTCGGAGAATACTGATTAATAATATCACGAAACTATGCATACAGTCAATTCAACACTAAGAAACGAGTTCCTGTCGGTGTACAAGACTACTAATTTTATGTAAAATAAATTTAGAACACAACAAATAGGGGTGATCTCATTGTACAAAGTCTTATTAGTTGATGACGAAAAAATTATTATTGATAGCATTTCTAAACTAATTGATTGGGAAGAATATAATCTTAAGCTTATTGGAACTGCACAAAACGGTTTAGAGGCGTATGAATTGATAAATGTTCACCATCCCCATATTGTTATAACTGATATAAAAATGCCCGGTATGAGTGGATTAGATTTGGTGAAAAAAGTTAGGGGTGAATTACCTGATACGATTTTTGTAATTTTATCAGGTTATGATGAGTTTGATTTTGCCAGCAAGGCAATAGAATATGGTGTTAAACATTACCTCCTAAAACCCTGCGACGAAGATGAGATTGTTCCTGTTCTGATAAAAATCATCAAAGAAATAAAAAACAAAGAAGAGAAAGAACTTTTCTTTATTGAAACTAAAAGAAATCTTGAGAAGATACTCCCTCAAGTAAAAGAACAGTTTCTTAGAGACTGTATAATTGGTAAAACATATAATGCAAAAGACTTTAATTTTTTTAGAAGTCTTTTTAGAATACAAGGTAATAATTTCAAATTGGTATTGCTTAAACCCGAAAGAGAATGCGATTATATTGAAAAATTTGCTCTAAAAAAAATATCAGAAGAGGTAATGCTAACATATGATGTTAATGTCCATCTAAGTACAGTCTTTGATGAAAATGCATTATTATTAATCAACTCGCTAGATAACATTCATATTGTTGATATTTTAGAAAGAATTAAATCCAGCTTTTATAATTATTATGGAATTAAATTAACTATCACAATCAGCAATTCCAATAGTTTCCATAGAATATACCATATGTATATCGAAACTCAGGAATGTCTCCAGTACGCTTTTTATTTAGGTATTGGAAGTATAGTTTCAAGAGAAGATATTATGCTACAGGAAAAAGGGAATTATA